>NZ_PYIA01000148.1:0-56736 GCF_013265645.1 Sphingopyxis sp. BSNA05
CCCAGCGAAGGCTGGGGCCTAAACCGAAGGCTGTGAGACTCTCATAGGCGGGTTGGATCCCAGCCTGCGCTGGGATGACAGCAACCTATTTCAACCGCTCGATCTTGCTCGCGGCCTCGTCGATGATCGCGGTGACGTCCAGGATTTTGTCCGATCCCTTTTCTTCTTCGGCGAGCCGGATGCGGATCGCGCTTTTCAGATTATGCATCGCGCGGCGGACGGACGCGCCATCGCTGGCCTCGCCCATTTTGGATACGCCTTCCAGCCGTTCGAGAATCTCGGCGATCTGCGCCTCTTCCTCGGCCAGACGGGCGGAACCCGCTTCGGTGATCGAGTAGATCTTCTTGCCGTCGCCATCGACCTTTTCGTCGATCAGGTCCATTTCCGCCATCAGGGTCAGCGTCGGATAGACGATCCCCGGACTGGGCGCATAATGGCCGCCGGTCAGCTCCTCGATCTGACGGATCAGATCATAGCCGTGCCGCGGTTCCTCGGCGATCAGGTGCAAGGCCAGCAGCTTCAGTTCGCCGCGCCGGAACATCCGTGCGCGCCTTTTGCCCTTGCCGCCTTCGAAGGCTGCCTGGGCGAAAGCGCGGGCGAATTTCTCGCCGGGCGGCCCGCCTCTTCCGCGGCCCCGGCCCCTGCCAGATCCACGTCCCGACCCGTCGGGGCCGCCATTTCCAAATTTCATTCCATGTCTCATTTTCTAATCTTTCTCTATATCTAAGATGTTCTTAAGATATATCTTATAATGTTCTTTGCAACAGGAAATTGCCGAAAAATGCACAAGCACCTGAAAATGTGGCAGAAAATCGGGGTGATTTCGTGCTCTGCGCTGCGCTGCACCGGCTCTAAAGATATTGGACTCGCGCGCACAAGCTGTTAACCAAGCAGTTAAAGTCGAGATGGAGAGAGCAATGACAACCCCGATACATGGCACCTGCGACCCCCGCTTTGCCCCCGTTAAAGCGGCCTTCGCCAACAATTTCAGCGAGCATGACGATCTCGGCGCGTCCGTTGCGATCACCCTGAACGGAGAATTTGCCGTCGACCTGTGGGGCGGCCATCTCGACGAAGAGCGCACCCAGCCATGGCAGGAAGATACGCTGGTCAACGTCTGGTCGAGCACCAAGACGATGGCGGCCATGTCGCTGCTCTTGCTCGCCGATCGCGGGGATGTCGATTTATATGCAAAAGCTGGCAAATATTGGCCGGAATTTGCCCAAAATGGCAAAGAAGACGTCGAAGTCCGGCATTTTCTCTCCCATAGTGCCGGTCTCTCCGGCATGGACGAGAAGGTCGTGGGCGACGCGCTCTACGACTGGGAATGGATGACCACCGCTCTCGCCAAGCAGAAGCCGTGGTGGGAACCGGGCACGCAGTCGGGCTATCACGCTCTCACCCAGGGCCATCTGATCGGCGAAATCGTCCGCCGCGTAACCGGCCAGACGATCGGCAATTTCTTCCGTCAGGAAATCGCCGAACCGACCGGCGCGGATTTCCATATCGGCGCGGATGAAGCGCTGGACGCGCGCATTGCCAATCTCGTACCGCCCAAGAGCGGCCCTGCCCCCAACCCGGATTCAATTGCCGGCCGCACCTTCGCCAATCCCGGCGTCGACGCCACCGAACCGAGAAAGCGGGCCTGGCGCGCGGCTGAAATACCCGCCGCCAATGGTCAGGGCAATGCCCGCAGCATCGTCCGCGCCCAGACGGCGATGGCCAATGGCGGCCAGGCCTTCGGCAAGACGATCCTGTCGGAAGCCGGAACGAAGCGGATATTCGACAAACAGACCGAAGGCACCGATCTGGTGCTCGGCCTGCCGCTGACCTTTGGCATGGGCTATGGGCTGAACAATCCGGCCACGCCGATCAGCCCCAATGCCAACACCGCCTTCTGGGGCGGCTATGGCGGATCGTCGGTGATTATCGACCAGGACGCGGGCCTGTGCTTTTCCTATGTCATGAACAAGATGGAATCCGGCCTGCTCGGCGATCCGAGAGGCTTCGGACTGGCAGCAGCGATGTATATGTCGATGGCTTAACCAGAGGCTGGGCGTTGCCCATAATGGCTAGTCGGCACGGCACGACGATCCCGCTAGAACAGCCGTTCAACCTTTCAGGATAGAGCCCGATATGGATCTGGGAATTGCAGGCAAAATTGCGCTGGTCAACGGCGGGAGCGCCGGATTGGGTCGCGGGGCGGCTCTGGCGCTGGCGAGAGAAAAGACCGAATTATACGTCACCGCGCGCGGCGAAGAGCGGCTGCTCCAGACCTGCGAAGAGCTGGCCCGCGAAACCGGCGCCAATATCACGCCGATTGTCGCCGATCACAGCAGCGACGAAGGCCGCGAGACGATCCTGTCCATCTGTCCCAGTCCGGATATCTTGGTCGCCACCTGCTCCCCTCCCCCCTTCTCCGGCGATTTCCGCACCGTCGGCCGCGCGGAATGGGAGGAAGCCCTGTCGCTCACTTTGCTCAGTCCGGTTGAGTTCATCAAATCGGTGATCGACGGCATGGTCGAGCGCAAATGGGGCCGGATCGTCAATATCGCCACCGGTGCCGCCAAATATCCCGCCGCGATGCGGGTGCTGTCCGGACCGCCGCGTGCGGCTCTCGTCAATTATACGGTTGCGGTGGCGAAACAGGTCGCCAGACATGGCGTGACAATCAACAATATCCTCCCCGGCATGCATCACACGGACGGGATCAGGGATATGTTCGACAGCCAAGCCGAGGCCAATGGCACCAGCTATGACGAGGAAGTCGCGAAATTCGTCAAACAGGTCCGTATCCCGGTCGGGCGGTTTGGCGACGCGGAAGATATGGGCATGTTTGTCGCGATGTTCTGCAGCGAAATGGCCGGCTATGCGACCGGACAGAGTCTGGTGGTCGATGGCGGCATGGGCAATTCGATTTTCTAGCTGAGATGCGCGCCTATTTCGGTCGTACGCGCAAAATTTGCTGGTCGGGCCGTCCGGTTCTTCGGTCAGCAGATAGAGAAAACCGTCCGGGCCGGTTCTGACATCGCGGAAACGCGTGTCCAGTTCGCCGAACAGTTCCGCCTGTTTGCCCAGTGACCCGTCAGCATTCATGTCCACATGGCGCACATGTTTGAGCGCCAGCGCGGAGAGGAACAGATCGCCTTGCCAATCCGGGAAGGCCTCTCCCGCATATTGGGCAAAGCCGGATGGCGCGATCGATGGCGTGAAATGGACCAGCGACTGTTCGGTTCCGTCGAACGCCTCATAAGGCGAAATCCGGCCACCGGAATAATCCAGCCCGTAGGAAGCGGTGGGCCAGCCATAATTGGCGCCCCGCTTGATCTCGTTGATCTCGTCCCCGCCCGCCGGGCCATGTTCATTTTCCAGCACGCGGCCGTCCGCCGCCAGAATGATACCCTGCTGGTTGCGGTGACCAAGACTCCAGATTTCCGGCAGCGCGCCCTCTTTCCCGACAAAGGGATTGTCCTGCGGCACCGAACCATCGTCCTTCAGCCGGACGATCTTGCCGAAATGATTGTCCAGTTTCTGCGCTTCCTCGCGAAAATGGAAAGCATCACCGACCGGCATCATCAAGGTCCCGTCGGGCAGGAAGATGATCCGCGCGCCGTAATGATTGCCCTGGATCCGGCTCGGCGCAGCGGCGAAACTCTGCTCGCCATTGCTGATCTGCGGCTTGCCGTCGGCACCATCATATTCGAAGCGCATCAGCGAAAGCGTGTTGGTGCCGTCACCCTGATCGGCAGCATAGGAAATATAGAGCAGGCCATTTTCGGCAAAAGCGGGGTGCAGCACCACGTCGAACAGGCCGGCCTGCGCGCCGGCGGCGGTGTGAACCTTGGGATATTCCTCGCCGCTGGCGAAATCATGGACCAGCGTTGCGGTCCCGTCCGGGGCGATATGCTTCAGCTTGCCAGTGCGTTCGGTGACCAGCATGGCCCCGTCGGGCAGAAAGGCGAGCGACCAGGGATGGTCGAGGCCGTCGGCGACCGTCTCGATCGTGTAATTGACCGGAGCCGGATCGACACGGCCAGCGGCTTCGCTGGTTTTCGTGCCATTGGAGGAAGCGCCCTGGTTCGAACAGGCCGCCAATGCGCCCAGCGCGACAACGGAAAGGATGGTTCTGAAATTTCGCATATTGGCCCCTTGTTTGCCCCCCTGTTTGATCGCCCAGTCTACCAAGTTTCTCCGGTCTGGCCAGCCTCTCTAATTCAGCTCTTGCCAGTTACGACGAAGCCTTTAGGCTGGACCGCTGACAGGAGAATTTCATGGCGCGCTTTGTTCGTTGGATTTTGGGGCTGACTGCGGCGGCGCTGGCGACCTATGTCGTCGGGACCGCGCTGAATTCTCAAGCGGTCATCGCGATGCACGATATTTCGGTGAGCCTTGACGACCGGCTGAACATGACGCTGTTCGACCTGTCCAACATGGTCGCCTATCTGGCAATCATAGCCATTGCCTTGCTGATCGGCTTTCTGATCGCCACCCTGTTGAAGCGCTTTCTGCCCAATCTGGCGCGCGTCGCCTACCCGATTGCCGGAGCCGCCGCGATCGCCGTCACGCTGGGCGCCATGTATATGGTGTTCCAGACCATCCCGATCAGCGGCGCACGGTCGACCTTGGGTTTCCTGTCGCAGATATTGGCGGGTGCTATCGGTGGCTGGGTGTTTGCGCGGATTGCGGTCCAACCCGTCACCCCGGCGAAGGCTGGGGCCTAAACCAAGGGTAGCGAGACTCCCATAAGCGGGCTGGATGCCAGACTTCGCTGGCCTGACGGAGGCCTAAGTGCCTGCCGTCGTTTAGGATATATTCAATGATTTGCGCTAGAGATGCGCGATGAATGATATGTCTCTCGATATCAAAGCGGTCCAAGCCGTGAGCGAGCTTTCAACCACATTCAATATCGATGAGGCACATATTCTGCATAGCAAGATTATCGCTGAATGCGCATCTGTGGAGCGATGGCTGTTCAATCAGATTTCACTGTTCCAGAAACCGGCAATGATGCTTTCTCAGAAAATCGATCAGATGGAAAAGCTGCTCGATCAAGACGAAAACCCATCGAAGCTCGCTAAAAAGATGAAGGTGCGCTTGACCGCATTCAGGCCGTTTGCTCAGTTTAGATCCGACATTGCGCACTCTGAGATGAGTTGGGCAACGCGGGGATCTGAAATCATTATCTTATTCGAAAATGCCGCTCAAATCTGCCAGCCTCCAGTCCGAAAAATAACGGCTATGTCGATGGATGACTTGAGAAATGTTCGGATCGGTATCGCAAAAGCGGAGAACGAACTGACGATGCTGGACATCAGCCCCAAACCATCTTGCACATCTCAGCCGGCGAAGACCTCCGTCACCCCAGCGAAGGCCGGGGTCTGATCCAAGGTTGGTGAGATCCCCATAAGCGGGCTGGGTGCCAGACTTCGCTGGCATGACGGGATAATTTCATCCTCTCCCAGAGGGAGAGGCAAGCAAGACTTGAGAGCGAAGCGAACTAGTCGCGCTCGGTGAGGGGTTGATCTTCTTTGCCCTCCAGTATTGCCAGCCGAATTTCCTCAAGGACGCCCTCCAGGTTCTCAAACACCTCGCTGTTCCAGAATCGGATCACCCGATAGCCCGCGATCTCCATGACAGCATCGCGATTCTTGTCTTCAGGGCTGTCGACATGCTGACCCCCGTCCAGTTCAATTATGAGGCTGGCCGAATGACATAGAAAGTCAGCTATATAGTCATCAAAGGGGGCCTGAAACCGAAATTTCGTATTTTCGAGCTGGCGATTGCGAAGGCGCGACCAGAGCAAAGCTTCTGCATCAGTTCTGTTTCTTCGGAGTTTTCTTGCGACTGGAGTCAGGCGCTTCTTTATGGCCTGTCTAAACCCCTCACCCACTGCGACTAGGCAATGAATTGCCAAGTCTCGTTGCCCTCTCCCTCCGGGAGAGGAAAATCACGCTGGCGGCAGCCAACGGAACGAAATGGAAATATAGCATGTTCAGCCGAAAAAGTCATTCCGCCTGCTTTATCAGAGTCTAAATAGGTGCGTTAAATCGACCGTCACCCCAGCGAAGGCTGGGGCCTCAACCGAGGGTGGCGAGACTTGCATAGGCGGGCTGGATGCCAGCCTGCGCTGGCATGACGGGATATGGTCAGGTCTTCTGCGAAGGCTCGACCCATCCAGAAGAAAGAGCCTATTCCTCCGGCTTCTTCGCCACACCCACAAACGCAGGCCGTAGCAAACGATCCTTGATCATATAGCCAGCCTGCATTTCCTGCACGATCGTGCCGGGTTCTTTGTCAGCGGTGGGAATTTCGACCATCGCCTGATGCTGGTTGGGATCGAGCGGCAGGCCGACCGAGGCGACGCGCTTGATGCCGTTTTTCTCGAACACGGACTGCAGCTCGCGGCCGGTGGCTTCGATGCCGTTGATCAGGCCCTTCCACTTTTCCTCGTCCTTGACCTCGGCGGGAATGGCTTCGAGGGCGCGGTTCATATTGTCCATGACCGAGAGCATGTCGCGGGCAAAGCCGGTTGCGGCATAAGCGCGGGCGTCCTGCGCGTCTTTTTCAAGGCGGCGGCGGACGTTCTGGGTCTCGGCCTGGGCGTAAAGGACCGCCTGCTGGGCTTCGGCCAGTTCATTCTCCAGCGCCTCGATCCGGTTGTCGGAATTTTCCGGCTGGGAAGATTCACCTTCTCCGCCGCTTTTCATCGACTCCGGCACGCCATCCAGCTCGGCTGCGGCCGCGGCGTCGCCATTGTCTTGTCCGGGATTCTGCTTGGTATCGCTCATGTTCTAAATCACTCTAATTTCTATCATTTGGTCAACAAACGCGACAGGCTCTGCGCGGTAAAGTCTACCATGGGTACGACGCGCGCGTAATTCAACCTTGTCGGGCCGATTACGCCAACCACGCCGACCACCTGTCCGTCGCTGTCTTTGTAGGGCGCCGCTATCACAGATGAGCCGGAAAGGGAGAATAATTTATTCTCCGCGCCGATAAATATTTTCGCTGCCTCGGCATCGCGGGCATTGTCGAGCAGGCGGGCGATTTCCTGCTTACCTTCGAGTTCGTCGAGCAACCGCCGGACGCGGTCGAGATCCTGCAAATTGCTTTCCTCCAGCAGGTTCGCCTGACCGCGGACGATCAACACCGGCCGGTCGGCGGGATCGCGGCTCCAGGTTACCATGCCGGCCTTGACCAGATCTTCCGAAGCCTTGTCGATCGCCAGCTCGCCGGCGCTGATCTCGCGGTCGACGGTCGAGAGAGCCTGGCTGAGCGTCATGCCGCCATAGCGGGCGGTGAGATAGTTGCCGGCCTCGACCAAGGCGGAATCCGACACGCCCGGCGGCAGGTCGAGCACGCGGTTTTCGACAGCGCCATCCTGCGACACGAGGATCGCCAGCCCCTGCCCCTCGGACAGTTTGACGAAACTGAACTGCTTGAGCCTTGGCTCGCGCTTGGGCACCAGCACCAGACCGGCGCAGGAGGACAGGCCGGAGAGGATCGAGGTCGTCGCGCGCAGCGCATCCTCGACTGGTCCCTTTTCGGTAATCTGGCTCTCGATCGCGTCGCGTTCCTGCTGCGTCGGGGCCGCCGCCTGCATCATACCGTCGACAAACAGCCGCAGGCCGAGTTCGGTTGGCATCCGCCCGGCGCTGGTATGCGGCGCGGCGAGCAGGCCCAGTTCTTCAAGATCCTGCATCACATTGCGGATCGAGGCGGGGGACAGTTCCAGACCAGGCGCCTTGGAAATGGTCCGCGACCCGACCGGCGCGCCGCTGTCGAGATAGGATTCCACCACGACACGGAAGATGTCCTGGGCGCGGGTGGTCATTTCGGTGATCGGGGTGTTGGGCATGGGTGATAGATAGGATGAATCTCAGTGGGTTTCCAGCGCGCAATTGAGAGCTGCCGTGCTCCGCACTCGATGCGGAGCTTGTGCGGCGGATAGCGCTCTCAACCTCCAGAGCTCCGCATCAAGTGCGGAGCACATAAATCACGCAATCCTCACCCTCTCCCATAGGGAGAGGCAACCGCAGCTTGGCATCTTTGATGGCTAGCGCAGGTCGTGAGGGGCTTTGCACTCTCGAGAGAGCGTAACCCCTCACCGAGCGCGACTAACCCCGGATTGGGTCCGGGGAAGTCTTGCTTGCCTCTCCCTATGGGAGAGCATGATAATTTCACTCGTCATTGCGAGCGGAGCGAAGCAATCCAGAGCGGCACGCGCAAACGCCTGGATTGCCGCGTCGCTTCGCTCCTCGCAATGACGGCGGGCTCATGGGGATTTTTCGGGAGAGGAATAGGGTGGCAACCCCTGGCGTCTTTCTCTAAGCAGCTTCCTTCAAAGCCACAGGAGAATCAATCATGCGACCATCGGGCCGTGCGCCGGACGAAATGCGCGCCATTTCTATTGAAACCGGATTTACCAAACATGCCGAGGGAAGCTGCCTGATCAGCTTTGGCGATACGCGGGTATTGTGCACCGCCAGCATCGAGACGAGCCTGCCACCATGGATGCGCGGCAAGGGTACCGGCTGGGTGACCGGCGAATATTCAATGCTGCCCCGTGCCACCCACACCCGTGGTTCGCGCGAAGCGGCTCGTGGCAAACAGTCGGGCAGAACGCAGGAAATCCAGCGGCTTATCGGGCGCTCTTTGCGCTCGGTCGTCGATCTGAAGAAGCTCGGCGAGCGGCAGATCACGCTCGATTGTGACGTGATCCAGGCCGATGGTGGCACGCGGACGGCTTCGATCAGCGGTGCCTGGGTGGCATTGCGGCTGGCGGTCAACGGACTGCTCGACCAGAAAGTGCTCAAGGAAGACCCGATCCAGCAGAAGATCGCGGCGATCAGCTGCGGTATCTTCGACGGTACGCCGGTGCTCGATCTCGACTATGACGAGGACAGCAACGCCGGCGCCGACGCCAATTTTGTGCTGACCGGCGATGGCAATATCGCCGAGGCGCAGGCGACTGCCGAGGGTCAGACCTTTGATGACGAAGGCCTGATGCGGCTGATGCGGCTTGCGAAGATCGGTTGCGGCCAGATTTTTGAGGCGCAGGATAAGGCGGTTGGTTAGGATTTAGAGGAAATAGGCGTCATCCTGAACTTGTTTCAGGACCCCTTGAGAGCGCGCTCAGCCTTTGGAGGTCCTGAAACGAGTTCAGGATGACGGAGATGTGAGGAATTATGACCACCCACCGCAAACTTGCCCCCGGACGCCTCGTGATCGCCAGCCATAACCAGGGCAAGGTGCGCGAAATCCGGGCGTTGCTCGAGCCTTATGGCATCGAACCAGTATCGGCGGGCGATCTCGATCTGCCGGAACCGGAAGAAACCGGAACGACCTTCGCCGAAAACGCGCTGCTCAAGGCGCGGGCGAGTGCGGAGGGTTCGGGTTGCGTGGCGCTGGCCGATGACAGCGGGCTGTGCGTGGCGGCGCTGGACGGCAAGCCGGGGGTCTACACCGCCGACTGGGCCGAACGGCAATGGTTTGAAGGCGAGCCCGGCCGCGACTGGTATATGGCGATGGGCAAGGTCGAGGGAAAGCTGGCCGAGCAAGGCCCCGACGTCGATCGCAGCGCCTATTTTGCCTGCACCCTGGCGCTGGCCTGGCCCGACGGCATTCGGAAGTGTTCGAGGGGCGCGTTCAGGGCAATCTCGTCTGGCCGCCGCGCGGGACTTTGGGTTTCGGCTATGATCCGGTGTTTCAGCCGATTGGTTTTGAAGAGACGTTTGCAGAGCTCGATCCGGCGCAGAAACAGGCTATGAGCCACCGGGCCGATGCGTTCCGGAAACTGGTCGAGAGCTGTTTTTGACTTGTTACCCCAGCGAAGGCTGGGGCCTAAACCAGGGGTTGTGAGACTCACATAGGCGGGTTGGGTGCCAGCCTTCGCTGGCATGACGGGTTAACCTACCCCCGCAGCGGATCCCGGCCCATAACATTGCCGGCGGGACTATAGCGACAGACCAGATAATCCCAATGCGCGCTGCTCGCCATGGCGCATCCGACCCGTCGCGTTGTCGGCCAGATGATCTGGGTATAATGGCCGATATCGCTCCAGTTGCCGGTGGTGCTGTTCTCGGGGAAGCGGCCGGGCTTGAAATAGCGGTCTTCCTCGACCCACGAGCTGATCATGGCCCTGTGGTCATAGGCGTTGCGCGTGCCCATCCAGAGATTTTCCCCCTGTCGCTCACTGCGCCCCGACTGGCTGTCATGGCCGAATCTGCCCGTCCGGGCCATGGATCGCGCATATAGGGCGGCATCCATGGCCAGCTGGTCGCTCCACTGCAGAGCCGGCGCGCCGACCCGGGCACGGGTCTGGTTATGCGCGCGCATCATCACCTGTTGCAGGGGGCTGGCGGTTTGCGGCGCAGGAACGGGTACGGCGCGCGGCGCGCGGTTTTCCGAGACGCGCGGTGCGGGCGGCGGCGGGACGGACCGTTCGACCGCCGTGTCCTGATAGGGAATCTGCGGCGGCATGACGGAACAGGCCGCTAATAGTGGCGCGATCGCGAAGATAGGGCTAAGGGCGCGGAACTTATGCATGACCGAGACCATAGGAAGCTAAAAGTTAACAAGTCCGCTACGGGACCGCTGGCGCTCTATGTCCACTGGCCGTTCTGTGTCTCCAAATGCCCCTATTGCGATTTCAACAGCCATGTCCGCGAGCAGGTCGATGTTTCGGCATGGCAAGCCGCCTTGCTCGCCGATATGGCGCATGAAGCCGCATTGACACCGGAGCGCAAGCTGTCGAGCATCTTCTTTGGCGGCGGAACGCCCTCGCTGATGCCGCCAGCGCTGGTCGAGACATTGATCGAGACAGCCGAGCGCCATTGGGGCTTTGCCGACAATATCGAGATCACGCTGGAGGCCAATCCGTCTTCGGTCGAGGCGGCAAACTTCCATGACCTTGCCTGGGCGGGCGTCAATCGGGTGTCCCTGGGCCTGCAATCGCTGGATGACCAGACGCTCGAATTTCTCGGCCGCGCGCATGATGTCGACGAAGGGCTGGCCGCACTGGATACCGCGCAAAAGGCTTTTGACCGGGTCAGTTTTGACCTGATCTATGCTCGCCCCGGTCAGTCACTGGACGACTGGCAAAAGGAACTGGAGCGCGCGCTGTCTTTCGGCACCGGCCATCTCTCGCTCTATCAGCTGACCATTGAACCGGGCACGCGGTTCGAGACGCTGGTGCGCACCGGCAAGCTGGTCCCGGCCGACGATGACCATTGCGCCGATCTGTTCGAGCTCAATCGCAGCATTATGACCGCAGCCGGCCTGCCCGCCTACGAGATCAGCAATCACGCCAAGCCCGGTCAGGAAAGCCGTCACAATCTGACCTATTGGCGCTACGAAGACTATGTCGGCATCGGACCCGGTGCCCACGGGCGGCGGCTTGAACAAGCGACCGAGCGGCACAAAAAGCCGGAGAATTTTCTCTCGGCGGTAGAGCGCAACGGCAACGGGTTGAAGGTCGAACAGCCCCTGTCGCCCGAGACGCGGGCGATGGAAGCGCTGATGATGGGGCTTCGGCTGGCGGAGGGCGTGGATCTGACCGCGCTGGCGCAAAAGACCGGACTGGCGGCGGCGCAGATGGTCGATCAGAAAGCCGTAGATCACCTCGGTCAATTGGGTCTGCTCGACGCGGACCAGGGACGGTTGACAATCTCGCCCAGGGGCATGCCACTGTTAGACGCGCTCCTGCCGAAGATCATCGCCGACCTTTAAAAAACGCGCGCCGTTTCATCGCCCAAGGGGCGTTGAAATCTATCGGCTTAGCTGTCACACTCGCTTCAGGTCTGAGGAGAGAGAAGCCATGGGAATATTCAGCGTCATCAAGCGCGAGGTCCATTTCACGCGGTCGCTCAAAAATGTGATGGCGCAGGTCAAGGATATTGACGCCGACGCGCCCATCCTGATCACCGACGATATCGAGGCCACGATCGACCGCTATCCGGACAATATCGCCTTTCATTTCGAAGGCGATACGGTGACCTATGCGGAGTTTGAGGCGCGCGCCAACCGGATCGCGCACTGGGCGCTGGCGCAGGGCTATCAGGCAGGTGACACGGTCGCCCTGTTCATGGAAAACGCGCCCGATTTTGTCGCCACATGGTTCGGCCTGTCCAAGGTCGGAATCATCACCGCGCTGATCAACAGCAATCTGGAGGGTGCCGGTCTCGCCCATTGTCTGAACATCGTTGATACAAAGGCAGTGATCACCACCGCCGATCTGGCGCCGCGCGTATCGTATATCGCTGCCCAGCTCGACGGGTCGCCGGCGCTGTGGGACTGGGACGGCGAAGTTGGCCAGAACCTCAACAGCGCCCTGGCTACCCTGCCCGATGATCAGCCGGACAAGAGCCACCGCGCCGATATGACCGGCAGAGACCTGTTCCTCTATGTCTATACATCGGGCACCACCGGTCTGCCCAAGGCGGCGCGCATTTCCCATGCCCGCGCCCGGCGCAGCTTCCGCATTGCCATCTCGACCTGCCCGCTGACGCCGGAAGACCGCATCTATATCACTCTGCCGCTCTATCATGTAACCGGCGGCTTCATCGGCATGGGCGGCGCCTTGCTGAGCGGGGCATCGGCGATATTGCGGCGCAAATTCTCCGCCTCGCAATATTGGGATGACGCCGCCGATTATGGCGCGACGGTGGTTGTCTATATCGGCGAGCTGTGCCGCTATCTGCTCAACCAGCCGGATCATCCCAAGCAGAGCGCGCACAAGGTGCGGGTCGGCATCGGCAATGGTCTGCGCGCCGACATCTGGCAGCAATTTGTCGACCGCTTCCAGGTGCCCAAGCTGCTTGAAATCTATGGTTCGACCGAGGGCAATATCTTCCTGATGAACTTTGACGGCAAGATTGGCGCGGTCGGCCGGATACCGAAATATCTGGAGAAGCAGTTCGGCGACACCAGGATCGTGAAATTCGACATAGCCGAGGAACAGCCGGTGCGCGGCGAAGACGGCTTCTGCATCAAGGCGGACTGGGACGAGCCGGGCGAGCTGATCGGCCGCATCTTCAAGGACAGCCCGTCGGATTTTTCCGGCTATCAGGACAAGGAAGCGACCGAGAAGAAGATCCTGCGCGACGTGTTCGAAAAGGGCGACGCCTGGTTCCGCTCCGGCGACCTGATGAGCCGCGACCGCTCCGGCTATATCTATTTCAAGGACCGGATCGGCGACACGTTCCGCTGGAAGGGCGAGAATGTCGCGACCAACGAAGTCTCCGAAATCCTCTCGCAATATCCCGGGATCAGAACCGCCAATGTCTATGGCGTAGAAGTCCCCGGCACCGACGGCCGCGCCGGCATGGCCTCGCTGACCGTGGCGGATGATTTCGACATATCCGGACTGCGCGCTTTTCTGGCCGCGGAAATGCCGCCTTATGCGGTACCCCTGTTCATCCGGATCGAGCCGGAAGCTCAGACCACGGGCACATTCAAATATCGCAAGGTCGAGCTGGTCAAGGAAGGCTTTGATGTCAACGCGATCACCGACCCGGTCTGGTTCTGCAAGCCGGATGTGGAGGGCTATGCTGCGCTGACCAAGGCGGAACATGCGAAGATCCTGTCGGGTGAATATCGGTTGTAGCGGTGGGTGCGGCGCACATTGCCGTCATTGCGAGGAGCGGATGCGACGAAGCAATCCAGAGCGGCGCTCACCGCTCTGGATTGCTTCGCTACGCTCGCAATGACGGAAACTGAATTGGGCGTGCCAACATTCGCCCTACGGGAGAGGATGTTTGGAGATTGATTCCGGGTCTGCTAGATTCCCCCCATGGATAGCGCCACCACCATCATCAACGCCTTCTCCGCCCATCTCCGCGATGACCGGCGGCGGTCGCCGCATACGGTGCGCGCTTATGTGATCACGGCGGAACGTTTCTGCGCCTTTCTGATGGACCATATTGGCGGCGGCGTGGCGGCGGACGAGGTCAAGGCGGTGACGCAGGCCGATATCCGCGCCTATCTCGCCTACAGGCGCGGAGACGGCCTGACCAACAACAGCGCGGCGCGGGAATTGTCGGCCTTGCGCGCGTTCCTGAAACATGTTGGCGGCGACGAGGCGCAAATCCCGAAGATCAAGGGCCCCAAGGTCAAGCGCGGCGTCCCGCGTCCGGCTTCGCCCGATGATATATTGGCGCTGGCCGGCGACGTGCAGGACAGTGCCAGCGAGGACTGGATCGGCGCGCGCGACTGGGCGGTATTGCTGTTGCTCTATGGTTCCGGCCTGCGGATCAGCGAGGCACTCGGTCTGACCGGCGACACGCTGCCCCTGTCCGACACGCTCAGGGTCACCGGCAAGCGCGGCAAGACCAGGATCGTGCCGCTGCTCCCCAAGGTGCGCGAAGCGATCGAACATTATGTCGATCTATGCCCCTATCCGATTGCTGCCGATATAGCGCGCTGCAAACATGATGACATCAGTGGATCGCCGCTGTTTCGCGGCAAGCGCGGCGGGCCGCTATCACCCAATATGATCCGCCGCGTCGTGCAACAGGCGCGGACCCGGCTCGGCATAGCCGACACCACCACGCCGCACGCCCTGCGCCACAGCTTCGCTACCCATCTTCTGGCGGGCGGCGCGGACCTGCGCAGCCTGCAGGAATTGCTGGGTCACGCGAGCCTCAGCTCAACGCAAGTCTATACCGCGGTCGATGCCGCGCATTTGCTCGATGTCTATCAGAATGCCCATCCCCGGGCGGGGTGATTTCCCGATCCGGTGACGGTGTCCCGGGAGCGGGAATAGGAAGCCCATCAGCCTGCGTCGTCGGACATATTCTGCTGGCTGGAATGAGTCAGAATATCGATGGCCTCGGCAACCTTTACCGCGGGAACGCTCAACTGAAGCTCGTCCAGTTGCACCAGCAGATCGCGAAGCACCTGGATGAACCCGGACAATTGATCTTCGTTTTTCATCCTGAACACTTTTGCAATTGATACAAATATCAATGGTGACGACTTTCAATATCACGTCATCGAAAACCCGGAGCTTAGTGAGCCTTCCGGAGCAAAAAGTCAAAAATTACTTGTGATATACTGGAAAACTAAAGACAAATTCCGGGAACGCGATTTCAGGCTCCCTTGCCGCTGGCCTCATATTCGGCGGTCACGCCGGCCGGTTCAGCCGCGACATCCAGCACCATTTCGATGGTCGACACGGCCTTGCCGGTTATCTTGAAGCTGCGGTCCACCCCGGTCTCGGAGATATTTCCGGTTACCAGATCCTGCCGCGCCAGTACCGAAAGAATGCGGTCGAGATTGGTCGGAAAGCGCATCACTTCCACCAGCGAGGATTCCCGGACAAGGGGAACCGCATCCCGACAGGCATATAATTTCAGCAGCACCAGCCAGGTATCTTCACCGAGATCGGAGATTTCGTCGCCAAATATCTGGTTCCGCTTTGCAGCGATTGCCAGAAGATCGTTTGCTATATCGGTAAAGTGCATATGCCCCCCATTCCGTGATGGAACGATTCCGGACTTTTCAGCCAACCGGGACGTTCCGCTAGCCTGTTTCACTAAAACGGACCGGCAAGGAGAACAATCTGTACCAAGGGACAGGGTGGCCCTGCGGTGATGCCATAGAGTCGGCGGGCCTTGCGAGGCCGATCGTTGCTCTTTTCCAGGTGCGGAGCCGACCGGACAAGCCGGTAATTGCCCCTCTCTCCGGTCCGGTTTATCGACGCAAAATCACCGCTGAATGCCACTTCGCGCGAAGGCCTAATTCTTTAGCCAGTGGCCTATTCCGTAGCGTCACCCATTATCGAAGGGCAGAAGAGGTCCCACAATTCCAAATTAAAAGAGAATATGCGAACGGCAACGAGGACTATTTTATCTGCACCAGGTGAGGAGTCTGAAAATGAAGAAGGAATCACGGTACAACAGATTATTTTTACACGCAAATCCATCATGACCGCGCTGATGAGTTCGGCGGTTGCCGTCGGCGCGGCCGGCTATGGTGCACCAGCGCTGGCACAAGATCTGGCCGCGGAAGAAAGCGGCAGCAACATCATCATCGTTACCGCGCGCAAGCAGAATGAAACGCTGCAGGAAACACCGGTCACGGTAACGTCCATCGGCGGCGAAACCCTCGACAAATTCCAGGTCAACGAAGTCGCCGATGTGGTCAGTCGCATACCGGCGCTGAACGTCCAGGTCGGCGGTTCCGGTGCCGGTGGCCAGATCAGCCTGCGCGGCGTCGGCACGACCAATATTTCTGCCGCTTTCGATTCTGCTGTCGCCTTTGATTTCGATGGCGTGTCGATCAGCACCATGCGGCTGGTCCAGGCATCCTTTTTCGATGTTGAACAAATCGATGTTCTGAAAGGCCCGCAATCCCTCTTCTTCGGCAAAAGCGCCTCGGCGGGCGTATTCTCGGTCCGCTCGGCCAATCCGACCACCGACTGGGAGATTGGTGGCAAGGCTTCCTATGAATTCGAGGAGCAAGGCTATACGGTGGGCGGCTATATTTCCGGTCCGGTCAGCGACACGCTGGGTATTCGCGTCGCCGCGCAATATCAGGATATCGACAAATATGTCGAACTGGAAGCCGGGACGCCTTCGGTTTTCGCAGACTCCGGCAAGGGCCTGAAGAATTTCGTCGGCCGGGTCACCCTGCAATGGGATCCCAGCGACAATTTTTCCGCCAATCTGAAGGTCAATTACAACCGCAATGAGGGCGACAGCCTGCTCGGCCATTCCGATATCAGTTGTGGCGCCAATGGCTTGGCCGATGATGTGTTCCTCGCGCTGCCGGGCGTATCGATCGCCTCGAATGCGACTTGTGACATCCAGGACGGTCTCTATCCCCATCCCGACGGCCATCCTGACTTGCAGGTCATCGCCCCCGGCACCACCGGGGCCGATCGCTACACCGGGCAATCCTATAACGAAACGGATACCATCTTCGTGCGCCTGGCGATGGATCTGGAGCTGAGCGACACGCTCACCCTGTCCACGGTGAGTGGTTTTCTCGACCTGGAAAATGAACATCTCGATCATTTCAGCTATGTCGGCATTCTGCCCAACGGCGACCCCGCCGGCTTGCCCGCTCCCTTTTCCGACGCGCTGACACAGCATACCCAGGAAATCCGGCTGACCAGCGATTTTGACGGCATGTTCAACTTCATGGTCGGTGGTTTCTGGGAAAGCCGCAGCCAGCCTTTGCAGACATCGCAAAATGCCTTCATCGGTTCGTTCATATTCCCGGATTCCAGAGGGATTACCTATGACTGGGTGGCGGACCGCACGACCAAGAGCGAAGCCCTGTCCTTTTTCGGCAGCGTCAATCTGGACCTCACCGACCAACTGGAACTGTCCGGCGGCGTTCGCTGGACCGACGAACAGAAGACTCACAGAACCTCCTTTCCGGTTCTGCACAACGCCCTGTCCTTTCTGAACGGTATCGTCGGCGGGATCGGCTTTGTCGTCCCGGAAGGCTTCCAGACCGGCGCAATCAAATTTTCCGACAGCAATGTCTCGCCGGAAGTGACGCTGAAATATCAGGCAACCCCTGATCTCAACCTCTATGCCTCCTACAAGACGGGCTTCAAGTCGGGCGGGGTCGACAACAGCAGCCTGCCGACGGCATCGATCCAGCTGGTGGTGCCCGGCTTTGCCGAGATGTTCCCCGCCCTCTACCCGGATCCCGAGGCTGCGCGGCAAGCGGCGCTGGATTCGCTCATCTACGATTCCGAAACAGCCAAGGGCGGCGAGGTCGGGGTGAAGGCCCTGCTGGCAGGCGGTGCGTTGCGGATCAATACAGCAGCCTTCTATTTCGTCTTCGACGATCTGCAGGTGCAGAATTTCGACGGTGCTGCGGTGCGTTTCCTGACCATCAACGCCGGTGAGCTGACCACAAAGGGCTTCGATATCGACTGGTCCTGGCGCACCCCGGTCGAGGGACTGAACCTCTCCGGCGCAATCGGCTATACCGATGCGAAGTTCACCGACACGTTCATCTCGCAGGATCCGGATGGTATCCCCGGCAATGCCGATGACGTTGACATAAACGGCCGGACCGCCGCGCGCGCACCGAAATGGTCGGGCAATATCGCTTTCGACTGGACCGTGCCGATGGGCGATGCGATCGAGCTCGGGCTGAACGGCAATGCCGCCTACAGTTCCTCCTATTTGCCGGCAACAATAATTTCACCGATTATGTCCAGGACAGCTATGTAACGCTGGATGCTGCGGTCTCGATCGGTGCTCCGGATGACAAGTGGAAATTGTCGCTGATCGGCGTCAACCTGACCGATGAAATCTGGGCCAACACCGCCGGCGACCGCCCTTTCTTGCCACCGGGTGGCGATGACCGGGTAATCACCCAGAACCGCGGTCGGCAATTGTTCGTGGAAGCCGCCTTCAAATTTTGATCGACACTCTCCCGTTGATCATGTCAGGCCGGACCAGCAACTGCTGGCCGGCCTGATTATTTGCATATTTCGATCGGAGCTGGCGGAGTAGGAAGCCATCTGACTTGAGATGCCAGCGCAGGCTCTTATCCGGTCGGCGTTCCTGGGCCTCACTGCCCCTGGTTTGATCCCGGGCCTTCGCTGGGGTGACGGCAGGTTTTTCATCTACGATATACTGTCGCGCGAAAACCGGTGCTCCCGCCTCACCCCTCCTTGGGTCGCCAGAAGATAATCCGCCAGATGTAGACGACAACCAGCAACCCGATCACGCCGAGCGACACCGGTCCGAGATATTGCCCGATATTCTCGACATTCTGCTGCAATATATAGCCGGCATAGACCAGAGCGCTGTTCCAGACCGCTGCGCCGGCGCTGGTGGCGAGGATGAAGCGTTTGTGTGACATGCCGAACAGGCCGGCGGGCACGGAAATCATCGTCCTTATATTGGGGATGAAGCGGGCGACGAAGACCACCCACTGGCCGTGATTGTCGAAAATCCGGTCGATCCGGTTGACCGCCTCGACGTCGAGCGTCAGCCAGCGGCCGTGTTTGCGGACAAAACCACGCAGGTCATCCTCGTTCCAGTGGCGCCCGATCATGAACCAGACATAATTGCCGGCCAGCGAACCGATGGTGCCGACCAGCACCAGCCAGGCCGGGTGGAATGTCCCCTGCCCCACGCCGACGCCGCCTAGCCCCATGATCAGCTCGGACGGGATTGGCGGGAAGATATTTTCCAGCGCCATCAGCAGCGCAATGGCCCAATAGCCGCCCTGCTCGATCAGGTCTGTTACCCAGCTGTTCATCGCGTGCGGACCCGCGCCTGTTTATTGCGCCGCCAGCCGCCGCTCGATTGCATCCCAGATCATGCCCGACGTGTCGGTGCCGTTGAAATTATCGATCGCGACGATGCCGGTCGGCGAGGTCACGTTGATCTCGGTCAGCCATTTGCCGCCGATCACGTCGATGCCGACAAAGATCAGGCCGAGACGCTTGAGATCCGGCCCCATCGCGGCGCAGATTTCCTTCTCACGGTCGGTCAGCTCTGCCGCTTCGGCATAGCCGCCCTGCGCAAGGTTACTGCGAAACTCGCCTTCGCCCGGCTTGCGGTTGATCGCGCCGGCGACTTCGCCGTCGATGAGGACGATGCGCTTGTCGCCCTGATGCACTTCGGGGAGGAAGGGCTGGACCATATGCGGTTCCGGCCAGGTCTGGTTGAACACCTCGAATAGAGCGCTGAGATTGCTGCCGTCTTCCGGCACCAGGAAGATCGCCTTGCCGCCATTGCCGTGCAGCGGCTTGACCACGACGCCACCATGTTCCTTCTGGAAGGCCCGCACTTCGTCGAGGTCGCGGGTGATCAGGGTCGGCGGCATGAACTGCGCATAGTCGAGCACATAGACTTTCTCCGGCGCGTTGCGGACGGAGACGGGGTTGTTGACCACCAGTGTCTCGCCCTCGATCCGCTCGAGCAGGTGCGTCGCGGTGATATAGCCGACGTGGAACGGCGGGTCCTGACGCATCAGCACGACATCGACATCGCTGCCGAGGTCGAGTTTGACCGGGTCACCAAAGGTGAAATGATCACCCTTCACCGGCCGCACGGTCACCGGATGGGCCGGCGTGGTCAGGCGGCCATTGGCCTGCAGGGTCAGGCCCTTTACGTCATAGTGAAACAGCTGATGCCCGCGCTTCTGGGCGGAGAGCATCAGCGCGAAACTGCTGTCTCCGGCGATATTCACGCTTTCCATCGGGTCCATCTGTACGGCGATTTTCAGGGTCATTTGCATTCCTTGGTCATTTTCGCACCCGCTTACCGTTCGTCTCGAGCGTAGTCGAGACACATTGGCATTGCGCCAGGTGTCTCTCGACTTCGCTCGACACGAACGGGAGAGTTGCGTTTCTAACCGTTCGTCCCCGGCTTGTCGAAGGGCCTTTTTGTTTAGCGGGGCAAAGAGAAAGTTCGATCCGCTTTCCGTTCGTGCTGAGCGTGCCTGTCCCCGCGAAGGCGGGGATCGAAGCATCTTGACCGTCAATCCACCGAAAGTCCGAAAGATGTCCTTCGACAGGCTCAGGACGAACGGCTGGAGGTCAGAGACCCCCGCCTGCGCGGGGGTTGACGCTTCGGAACGCTTTGCATCCCGTGGCGCGTCAAAATCCGTGCCATACATTGGGCAGATGGACCGGCAGGCGTCGCGGGGCGATCAGGATCACGTCGATGCGGGCGTCCTCCCCTTTGGTGCAATAGCGCGGATAGAGGATTTCCACCGCATCGGCCACGCGCTGCAGCCGTTTCAGGTCGATCGCCTGTTCCAGATCCTCCAGCTTCGTGCGCGCCTTCACCTCGACAAAGGCGACAAGCCCGCCGCGTTTGGCGACCAGGTCGACCTCGCCGCGCGGGGTGCGGACCCGTTCGTCCAATATCCGCCAGCCTTTCAGGCGCAGGAAGCGGGCTGCGGTCTTTTCGGCCTGCCGGCCCCGCTGCTCCGCTGCCTCGCGTTTCATCTTCTGGATACCATAGGTGATTTTAGCACTGCCGCTCGTGCTGAGCTTGTCGAAGCATCTGGATCGCCAAGGCACCGCAGGACCGATAGAGGCCCTTCGACAGGCTCAGGGCGAACGGTGTGGGCGGCGCTGGGCTTCATTTGTCATCACCCGTTCGTGCTGAGCTTGTCGAAGCATGTGGACCGCCAAGGCACCGCAGGACCGATAGAAGCCCTTCGACAGGCTCAGGACGAACGGTTTGCGGGTCTCGGAGTTTCATTTTCCGATTTCCAGCGATTGACCATCTCGTACAGCGCCTTGCGGTCGGTGTTGAAGGCCTTCGCCACCTCGCCCGCTGCCTTTGAGGCAGGCAATCGCTCCAGCGCCTCGCGCAGCGCAACCTCGACCTCCGCTTCGCTCGCGGCTTCCGGCACGCCCGGTGGGCCGATGATCACGACAATCTCGCCCTTCGGCTTTTCCGACCCGTAACGCTCGGCCAGTTCGCTCAGGGAGCCCGCCACTGCTTCCTCGAAACGCTTGGTGATTTCCCGGACCACCGCAGCCTTGCGGTCCCCCAGCACAGCCAGCGAGCCGGCCAGCATCGCCCCCAGCCGCGAGCCATTTTCGTAAAAGATCAGACTGGCGTTGAGTGTCTTTAAAGCCGCGAGCGATTCGCTCCGCGCCTTGGTCTTGCTCGGCAGAAACCCTTCGAACAGAAAGCGGTCGCTGGGCAGTCCGGACAGGGTCAGCGCGGCGATCGCTGCGCTTGGGCCGGGGATCGTTGTGACATAGAGGCCCGCCGCCTGCGCATCGCGAACCAGCTTGTAGCCGGGATCGGAAATCAGCGGCGTTCCCGCATCGCTGACCAGTGCGACAATTTTACATCGCACCGCGTCCAAAATCGCATCCCGGTCGGCCGCCGACTTATGGTCGTTATAGACCATCATCTTCGACTTTTTGCCGATATGATTCAATAGCTTGCCGGTCACTCTTGTATCTTCGACGAGGATGATATCGGCGGCAGCGAGCGTTGCTTCGGCGCGGCGCGACAAATCTCCGAGGTTGCCGATCGGGGTGGCAACGATATAGAGACCGGATTGGGCAGGAGCAGACATATGACGGTCATGGCAGACAAGGTACATCTAGGACAAGATCAAAGCAGACGGCGCGGCATTTTGAAGTGGGCGGGCCTCTCCGCCATTGCGATGCTGGCCGGCTGTTCGACCGTAGTCCCGCGTGGCGCAGAGCCGGTGCGGACCGACGCGCCAGCACCGCCGCCAGTGACCGCAGGTCTGCCCGACGACCAGAAACATCACCGCATTGCCTTGCTGGTGCCGCTGTCCGGCAAGAATGCCGGTATCGGCCAGTCGCTGGCCAATGCCACAACCATGGCGCTGCTTGACACTCAGGCGGACAATATCCGCATGACCAGCTATGACACGGCCAAGGGCGCTGCATTGGCGGCGCAGAGCGCCATTCGCGATGGCAACAAGCTGATCATCGGCCCGCTGCTCAGCGACAATGTGGTCGCGACCGCCAATATCGCACGGCCAGCCGGCGTACCGATCCTGAGTTTCTCCAACGACAGCGGCGCCGCCGGCAATAATGTCTTCATATTGGGTCATATCCCGTCGCAATCGATCAACCGGGTCGTCACCTATGCCAAATCGAAAGGCATGAACCGCTTTGCCGCGCTGGTCCCCAACGGCGTCTATGGCCAGCGGGCATCCTCGACCCTGCTGCGCAGCGTGAAAGACGCCGGCGGCACCGTGGTTTCGATCCAGACGTTCAACCGCGATTCCCAGTCGATCGAGGCGGCGACCAAGAAACTTGCCGAAAATGGTGATTTCGAAGCGGTGCTGCTTGCCGACAATGGCGACATGGCGATCAAGGCCGCGCCCTATATTCGCAAAAATGCCAGCGGCACGGCGAAAATCCTCGGCACCGACCTTTGGAATACCAGCAGCAATCTGGCCGGCGCACCATCCATGCGCGGCGCCTGGTTCGCCAGCGTTTCCGATGGCCTCTACAAGCAATATGCCGACAAATATCGCGCCCGCTATGGCAAGGCCCCGTTTCGCCTGTCGAGCCTCGGCTATGACTCGGTATTGCTGACCGTCAAGGTTGCCCGCAACTGGAAAGTCGGAGAGCCCTTCCCGATCAATCAACTGACCGACAAGGGCGGCTTCATCGGACTGGACGGTGTTTTCCGGTTCAAGGCCGACGGGGTTTCGGAACGGGCCCTGGAAGTCCAGGAAATCGGCAACGGCAGCTTCACCGTGGTCGATCCGGCGCCCAGAGGGTTCTGATCGATATCATTCCGGGATCTGCCAGCGCACCTTGTTGGTGTAGGACGAGCGGACCGGTTCGTCGCTGGCATTTCTGGCAGGATTGAACCGGGCACGGCGCATCAGTGCGCTGCAGGCGGCCCCATCGAGATCATCCTGCCCGCTTGACTCCAATATGTTGCAGGCGGTGACTTCGCCGGCCTCGCTGATTTGCAGCTGAAACCCGACAGTGCCGCCTCGTTCCTCTCGCAAAGCGGCTGTCGGGTAATCGCCGGGCGAAATCCATTCTCCTGGATTTCCTGCAGGTGATGCAGGGATGATTGCACTGCTGCGAGCAGCGGAATCAACGGCACCCGGCATCGGAGTGCGCTGTGTTGATGTTTCAAATCCGGTTTCACGATCCGGCCAAAAGCTGACGACGAGGGAAATGGCGAAAAAATAACCAGTCTGGGTAATACCCTCCTGACCGGAGCCGGGATGTTTACAGAGGAACCAAAGAGATGAACCGTCAACTTCTCATCCGGTAGCTCATCTTCCCTGATCTCGTCGTCCGTGTGATATCCATTGCCCGGTTCATAGAGCGCATCGGGATCGTCGCTCTGCACCGCGCCGTCTCGATAAAAATTGTCCTCCGCATCCGCATGATAGCCGGCATCGGGTTCATGGTTTTCCGCTGGGATTGCCCCGGGTGGCGCTTCGGCCGGATCGTCCCGTTCGCCGGTTGAAAGACTGTCGCGTCCGGGCGACACGCTGACTCTCGAATAGTCCGGCTGATAATCGTAGCGCGCGCCGATCGAGGACGCACATTTCTGACAAATCACGCTATAGTCACCGCGCGACAGTTTCGAATTTTTCAAGAGATCGTCCGCACCGGCCTCTCCGATGTGGACGAGCGGGCGAGGTTCACCGCAATTTCCGCATACCGGCGATTTCAGCGATTTACGTTTGAAAAATCCAAACACCCCCGTCCCCCATCAGGTTCAACCGATATTCTGGCCCGTCTCTTTCCAGTCCTTCAGAAAGCCTTCGAGGCCCTTGTCGGTCAGCACATGCTTGAACAGGCCACGGATGACATGGGGCGGCATGGTGCCGACATCGGCACCGATGCGGGCGGATTCCAGCACGTGGATCGGGTGGCGGATCGAGGCGACGAGAATTTCGGTCTCGAACGCGTAATTGTCGTAGATCAGCCGGATATCCTCGATCAGCGTCATGCCATCGAGACCATTGTCGTCATGCCGTCCGACGAAGGGCGAGATGAAGCTGGCACCGGCCTTGGCCGCGAGCAGCGCCTGATTGGCGGAGAAGCAGAGAGTCACATTGACCATCGTGCCTTCGCTGGTCAGCGCCTTGCAGGTTTTCAGTCCGTCCACCGTCAACGGCACCTTGATGCAGACATTGTCGGCGATCTTGCGCAGCACTTCGGCTTCTTTCATCATCGCGTCATGGTCGAGCGCGACCACCTCGGCGGACACCGGACCATCAGTCAGGCCGCAGATTTCCCTGGTCACTTCCATGATGTCGCGACCCGATTTCTTGATCAGCGAAGGATTGGTGGTGACGCCGTCGACCATGCCGGTCGCTGCGAGGTCGGCAATTTCCGCGGTATCGGCGGTATCTACGAAGAATTTCATCGGTCTGGCTCCAGAATACAGGAATAGGCTCTATTGCCGTTTGCCTATCCGCTTTCCACAGGTCGGGGAACTGTTGCCCCCTTCTGTCCGGCAAAAAGCTGTGGATAGATTGGGGGAAGATCGCGGGATAAATCGGTACTAAAAGGCTTTGCCGACACCCAGGACCGCCATCAGTAGCGGATCGTTGGTGGCCCGCGGATTGGCGCGTATGGCCTCCTCCTGCGCGCCGATCGAACGATAGATGGCATCGCTGACCTTGTCGGTCACGTCCCGGCTGATGCTGGAAAAATCGACATTGGTGGCTTGCGAGAGCACCAGATTGATAATCTCGTTGTCGAACAGTCTCAGCCCGCTGCCGATGCCGGGCAGCATCCGCTCGACGAGCGTGTTTCCCAATTGCCCCTGCAGCAGGCTGGTGGCCGCGCGCGGCCCGCCGTTGATGATTGCGGCCGCGTCGGCGATACTCATATTGCGGATGGTTTCCGCGACGATCGGAGCGGCCAGTTCGGCGCCCTTTTCGGCCGCGCGATTGACCTGCATCAGCAAGCGATCCTGGATCGGCTTGGACCGCAGCAGAGCCGTGGCGATGCTTGTTGCCCGCGAACCACCCAGGGAATCGGGTACCGAAATCCGCGCCACCTGGCTGTCGAAGAAACCGTTCGGCTCCATCAGTTCGGCAAAAGCATTCTGCGACGACAGGGTCAGCAGCCGCTTGACAGCTTCGGTCAGGCTCAGGCCCGGCACGCTGGAACAGCCGGGAAGCGCCAGCAATCCGGCGGCAGCGCCAAAGCCCAGAACCGATCTACGATGATAGTCCATTATACTCTCCTATATTCGTCAAAGCGGGAATGACGGATGATGATAAGCTGCCTATAGCATGAATATGAATCGCGTTCGTGTACTCCTGCTTAATGCTGCTCTCGGCCCGCTCGATTATCGCGTGCCCGACGGCATGCGGGTCGAGCCGGGTTCGATCGTGATGGCGCCGCTGGGTCCGCGCAAATTGCCGGGAGTGGTGTGGGAGGCGGACAGCTTTCCGGTAGAGGAAATCGACCCGAAGAAATTGCGCCCGCTGCTCGAGGTCCGCGATGTACCGCCGCTGCGCGCGCCGCTGCGGCGGCTGATCGAATGGACCGCCGCTTATTATTTCGCCTCGCCGGCATCGGTGCTGCGCATGGTCCTGTCGAGCGGCGCTGCCTTTGCCGACAATCGCCCGATCAGCGAATATCGCCTGAACGGCACTATGCCCGACCGGATAACGCCGCAACGGCAGCAGGCGCTGGAAAAGCTTGAAGGCGTCCAGGGTACGATCAGCGAGCTGGCCAACAAGGCCGGCGTATCGATCGCGGTGATCCGGGGACTGGAAAAGCTGGGCATATTCGACCGGGAGGAAGTCTCTCCCTTCGCCACCAGCGCTAAGCCTTTGCCCGATTTCGACACGGTGGATCTCAGCGAGGACCAAAAGGACGTCAGCAATATATTGATCGAGGCAGTGCGCGCCTCTGCGTTCAAACCCTATCTGCTCGACGGCGTCACTGGTTCGGGCAAGACCGAAGTCTATTTCGAGGCGGTCGCCGAAGCCTTGCGGCAAGACAAGCAAGTGCTGGTGCTGCTACCGGAAATCGCGCTGACCGAGCCGTTTCTCAACCGTTTCGAGGCGCGCTTCGGCGCTGAACCGCTGGCCTGGCACAGCGGCATGAAACAGTCGGAACGCAAGCGGAACTGGCGGGCGCTGGCCGAGGGCAATGCGAAAGTGATCGTCGGCGCTCGCTCCGCCCTGTTCCTGCCTTATGCCAATCTCGGCCTGATCATTGTCGACGAAGCGCACGAGACCAGCTTCAAACAGGAAGACGGCGTCCGCTATCACGCCCGCGATGTCGCGGTCATGCGCGGGCTGTACGAGCAGATCCCGGTGATATTGGCCTCGGCCACGCCGGCGATCGAGACCCGCCATCAGGTCGAGCAGGGCAATTATGAACTGCTCGAACTGCCGGCGCGGTTCGGCGGCGCGACGATGCCGGATATCGAGGCCTTGGACCTGACCGAGGACGTACCACCGCGCGGCAACTGGCTGGCCCCGACGCTGGTCAACGCGCTGGAGGAAAATCTCGAGCGCGGCGAGCAATCGCTGTTATTCCTCAATCGTCGCGGTTTTGCGCCGCTGACCCTGTGCCGCACCTGTGGCCACCGCATCGCCTGCCCCAATTGCACCGCCTGGATGGTCGAGCATCGCCTGACCCGCCGCCTCGCCTGCCATCACTGCGGCCATGTCATGCCGATCCCGGAAAATGTCCGGAATGCGGCGACGAAGACAGTCTGGTCGCCTGCGGACCCGGCGTCGAGCGGATTTGCGACGAGGTCAAAATGCTGTTCCCGCAGGCGCGGACCGCGATTGTCACCTCGGACACGATCTGGTCGCCGCAGAAGGCCGCTGACTTCGTCAACCAGATGGAGGCAGGCGCGATCGATATCGTCGTCGGCACCCAGCTGGTGACCAAGGGCTATCATTTTCCCAATCTGACTTTGGTCGGCGTGGTCGATGCGGATATCGGGCTGGAAGGCGGCGACCTGCGCGCCGCCGAGCGGAGTTTCCAGCAGATCGCCCAGGTCGCGGGACGGGCCGGACGGGCGGAAAAGCCGGGCCGTGTCTATGTCCAGACCCGCATGCCGAATGCGCCCGTGATCCAGGCGCTGATCGAGAATGACCGGGAGGGATTTTATGCCGCCGAAATTGAAGCGCGGCGGCAGGCGCTGGCCCCGCCCTTCGCCCGCTGGGCCGCGATCATCGTCTCGTCCGAGGACAATAGCGAGGCGATGGAAACCGCCCGCCTGATCGGCCAGACCGCGCCCAAGCTCGACGGATTTTCTGTCTTCGGCCCTGCCCCCGCTCCGCTGGCGATGCTGCGCGGCCGGCACCGGCACCGTCTGCTGGTCCATGCGCTGCGGTCGGTCGACCTGCAGAATATCATGCGCGAATGGCTGGAACAGCTGGAATGGCCGCGCGCGGTGCGGGTCGGGGTGGATGTTGATCCCTATAGTTTTGTTTGATCCTTGATGCCGCGCAGGCTCGCTTACGCTCGCAACCACCCCAACTACTCCTTTGAAAAGGAGGGGCGACTGAAGTGCAAAAGTCCTTTGAATGTTGCACCTATTTGAAGCATGAACCAATCCATGATAAAAAACTGACACTCCTGCTCTCCATCCTTACCGCCACGCTGCTCACCGGCCCTGCGCAGGCCGATCCGGCCGATATCAGCGCTGCCAGCCGATCGGTGGTCCGCGTGGTGCTGGCGGCGAAAGACGGCAGCAAGGTCGCCTTTGTCGGCCATGGTAGCGGTTTCGCGGTGGCACCGGACAAGATCGTGACCAACGCCCATGTCGTCGAGATTGCGCGGCAGGAAAGCTCGGTCGTCATCGGTATCATTCCCTCGCAGGGGGGACCAGCTATGGCGGAAAAATCATCGCTTATTCGCCCGGCAATGATCTGGCCTGATCCAGGTGCTGGATGGCGGGCGCTTACCGCCGATGACGATTTTCGGCGGACCGGTTGCCGACGGCGCGGATGTGGTGGCGATCGGCTATCCTGGCTCGGTCGACCGCGCCCAGGGGCTTGACCTGGACGATCTGATCAACCCGATGTCGCCGGTCAAGACCACGGGTACCGTGTCCGGTGGCCGGACGACAAAGCAATTCGACACGATCCTGCATACCGCGCCGATTGCGTCCGGCAACAGTGGCGGGCCGCTGATTGACAATTGTGGCCGGGTGCTTGGGGTTAACAGCTTCGGTTCGATCAGCGAGGGCAATGACGCGGAATTCGGTTTTGCCGTTTCGGCGCGCGAAATCCTGAGCTTCCTGCGCCAGACCAATGTCAAGGCTGGCTCCACCGCAACGCCCTGCCGCTCTGCCGCCGAGATCAGCGAGCGGGAACGCCAGCGCGAGGCGGCCGCCCGCGCGCAGGTGGCTGCGGCCAAGGCGGCAGAGGCCGAAAAGCGCGAACGGGAAGAGGCCCAATTGCGCACCGGCATCACCCAGGACATTATCGCCGAACGGGAAAACAGGATCGCGCTAGCGGCACTGATGCTGGCGCTTTCGCTGCTTGCTGCCGGCGGTGCGGGGATCCTGCTATTACAGGGCAAGCGCAACCCGGGCATCGCCACAGCGGGGGGAGCGGCGGTCCTGTTGCTTGGTGCCGTCATCATATTCCTGGCGCGCCCGGACTTCAGCGAAATCGATGATCGCGTCGCCGAAGCGATGCAGGAGAATGCTGCCGATAAGGAACCGCAGCAGCCCGGCATCGCGACAGCAGGCAAATATCAATGCACGATCAATCCGCAGCGCAGCCGGATCACCGTATCTCAGGAGAATGAGCTGCTCTTCGACTGGGCAGACGGAGGCTGCGTCAACAGTCGCACCCAATATGGCCGCGACGGCGCCAAATGGTCCCGTATCTTCGTTCCCAATGAAGAGCAGACGGTAACGATCAGCAGCTTCCAGCCGGATCGCAGCGAATTTACCGAGGAACGCTATCTGATGGGACTGGACGCAATGACCAGGCGCGGGCGATCAGGGCAGAATATGGCAACAGGGCCTGCACCACCGACGTCAAGGCCTTGGCCGATATCGAGGATATGGTGAAGGCGATCAGGGCCGAATTGCCGATGCAGGCGAACGAGCGGCTGGTGTACGAGTGCAGGAAAGCCGACTAGCGCGAGAGGGATTAGCCATGAGCAGCGATAGCGACAACATCAAAAAGCCCGATTATTCAGGCATGAAGGCCGTTTTCATCAATTGCACTTTGACACCGTCACCGGCGTTCAGCCACACGGAATGCCTGATGGATGTCGTCCGCAAGATCATGGAAGATGCAGGCGTATCGGTTCAGACTTTCCGCAGTGTTGATCATGATATTGCTCCGGGCGTCTACCCGGACATGACGGAGCACGGTTTCGCGACGGATGAATGGCCCACAATCTCGAAAAAAGTGATGGAAGCCGAGATTCTGGTCATCGGCACGCCGATCTGGCTGGGGGACGTATCCTCGGAATGTCGCAAGATCATCGAGCGGCTCTACGCCCATTCCGGCGAAACCAACGACAAGGGGCAATATATCTTTTACGGAAAGGCTGGCGGCGTTGTGGTCACCGGCAATGAAGACGGTGTCAAACATTGCGCCATGAGCACGCTCTATTCGCTCGGCCATATCGGCTATATGATACCGCCCCAGGCCGATGCCGGCTGGATCGGACCGATCGGTCCCGGCCCTTCTTATGGCGACGAGAAAGAGGATGGCTCCCGCGTCGGTTTCGACAGCGATTTCACTCAGCGCAACGCGACATTTCTGGCCTGGAACCTGATGCACACGGCCCATATGCTAAAACAGGCCGGCGGCATTCCGGATTATGGCAATTCGCGCGAAGCCTGGGATGACGGTAGGCGCTATAACCACCCCAATCCCGAATATCGCTGACCGCGGCTCGGGCGCAACCTGGTCCCGGGCTTCGGGGACGCGCAGGACAAGCCGCCCCGGAGCATTCAAAACCGTTATGACGTTCAGGCCTGCCTGGCCCGTGGTTCGTTGTGCTGATACCGATAGGCCAGCAGATCCTCGGCTATCGACATCAGCACTTCGACCGGTTTTTCCTGCTTGATGGCGTCTTCCAGCTGCTTTGCCACGCTCGCCATTTCTTTCTCGCCGAACGATCCCGCGGATCCGGCAAGCTTGTGCAGCATGATGGCGATGTCATCGCTTTGCGCCTGCGGCCAGTCGCCGATCGTGGCCATGCCGACCGTGAGCCTATCCAGAGTCTCGGTCCGGAATTTTGCATATTTCGGGCGCAGCAGGGCAATGGTCGGGTCTTCCGCCACCACTTCGATCACCGGATCCGGTTTTTCGAACTTGGATCAAAATACCAGTCACACACGGCCTTGTAGAGATCGTTGAACTGGATCGGTTTGGAGACATGGTCCTGCATGCCGGCTGCCTTGCAGGCATCGCGGTCTTCGGAAAAGGCATTGGCGGTCAGCGCAACGATCGGAAGCTGTTCTGCGGTGATACCGGCCTGGCGAATTCGCCGGGTGCTTTCGATCCCGTCCATGATCGGCATCTGCATATCCATCAGAACAAGACCGAAATCCGATGCGGCTCCTTCGTTTCTCGTGAGGGTTTCCAGCGCTTGCGAACCATTGTCGACCGATATCACGGTACAGCCCATACGCTCGAGCATTGCGGTTGCAAGCATCCGGTTGATCTCGTGATCCTCGACCAGCAATATGGTGCGGTTGACGGCGGGTAATGTCGTCAGCCTGTCGTCTTCTTTGGCACGTTTGGTGGCATCTCCGCGAGGATCGACGCATTCGTTGAGAGGTATCTCGATACAGAAGGTCGAGCCGGAACCGGGTTTGCTCTCCAGACTGATATTGCCCCCCATCATCTGGACCAGCTTGCGGGAAATGGCCAGACCAAGCCCCGTGCCGCCGTAGGAACGGTCCGTATCATGCTCAGCCTGCACAAATTCGTCGAATATTGATTGCTGCCGCTCTTCGGCAATCCCGATGCCGGTGTCGATCACGCTAATTCTGAACGTGCCATTGTCATCACCCGACAATTCGGCCTTGACGGTTACCGATCCTGAATCGGTAAATTTGATGGCGTTGCCGATCAAATTGGTCAGAATCTGGCGGAGCCGCAGCTTGTCATGCTCGATGAATTTCGGCAGATCGTCGGCATAGTCCAGTTTTAGAGCAAGCCGGTGATTACCCGCCGCCGTCAGCATCATGTTGCACGTACTCTTGAGCAAATGCGCCAGTTCGAAGGGTTCCGGCGACAATATCAGCAGTCCGGCGTCGATCTTGGAAATATCCAGAATATCGTTCAGCAATGCCATCATGATCTTGCCGGATTCCTCGATCAGCGCGACATATCCGGCCTGTTGTTCGTCCAGATCCGATTGGCTGAGCATTTCCGCAAAACCGAGAACCCCGTTCATCGGCGTGCGGATTTCATGGCTCATATTGGCTAGAAACGATGCCTTGGCTTCGGTGGCCGCTTCGGCAATATCGCGCGCTTCCCGCAATTCGCTCTGCCGCTGGCGCAATTCTGTAATCGCCTTGCGCTGTTCGGTTATCTCCACGATGACACCGACATAGCCGATGATATTATTATCCATGTCGAATTCCGCCTGGTTGACGGTGCGGACCCAGATTTCCTCGCCATCCTTGGTCGTGTGACAGGCTTCCCGCTCGCATTTATCGCCCGGCTTTTCGAAGCCGGTGAAGGCCTCGTCCATCTCGTGGGATGTCTTGTCGGTCAGCGCCCGCATCCATCCGTCGCCCTTGACCTCTTCCTCGGTCAGACCAACCCGTTCGCGCCAGGCCTTGCTTACATAATAAACCTTGCCCTCGGCGTCGGCCTGGAAAAAGCCGACCGGAGCGGACTCGGCGAGCCTGCGGAACCGCTCTTCGCTCTTTTTCAGCGCGTGGGAAGCCGCACGGGCATCGGTTATATCGCGAATATTGCCGGTCGCTCCGTCAAAATGCCCTTTCTCGTCGCGGACCGCTTCGAGAAACACCTCGACCTGCCGCTCCTTGCCGTCAGCACGAATGAAGGTCTGGTTCAACGTGAGCGTGTTCAATTCCCCGCTGGCCAGCCTGAGATATTCGATTTCGGCCTTTTGCAGGGAATCCTTGGTCAATAATTTCGTTACAGGCCAGCCGAGCGTTTCCTTGACAGAATAACCGGTGATCGTCTCCCATGCCGGGTTCAGCAACAGCCAGCGGCCCAGCTTGTCAGTCCGGAAGACAATGTCCCGCATATTGTCGAAAATCGACTGGGTCTGGTCACGACTGAGCCGCAATTCGCGCTGCAACATGATTTGCGCTTCCAATATGCTGGCGACCGGCAGCGAACTTGCCAGCGTGAACAAAAGGAAGACCTGCACGACGAATATATTGTCGTGAAGATTGCCATCAATCAGCTGGGCCGGGCCGGAACCGTTGTAGGTCCCTATGATCGCAACGATCGCGACAACCACGACGGACAGCGAAGCGCCGACAATGCCCTTGCGGACGGCCGCAACCAGCACGAACAGCGTCACCATGAACAGGAACGGGTAGGATGACTGGCTGAAAACCAGAACCGTCAGCAGGCTGCCTGTCCCGAAAATGGCGAGATATTCGAGATCCATCTTTCTGTTCCATTGATGGATGCCGTTGTGATTGCCGAGTATGATCGAGAAAATCGGGGCGAATATCCACATGCCGAGGCTGTGCGCTGTCATCCAGTCTAGCCATCCTAGCAGCGAGACATTTTCTCCGGACAGGGAGAACAGGAGCATAACAATCCCGCCGGCGATCAGCGGTGCGACAAGCCCGCCAAGAACCGCAAACCAGATCAGGCTGCCGAAATTGACGAAATTGGGATTGGGCCCGCATTTTCGGCGGACCAGATAGATCGCAATGGCGACTTCAATCCCGTTGACAACAGCCATCGACGACGCCTTCGGCCAGCTATCACCGGTGGCGATCGAGACGGCGCATCCCATGGCGACGCATGAAAGAATATGCGGGACGGAAATACCGCCCTTATAGCGCAAAAGGGCGGCAACCAGAAAACCGTTGGAGATCCACAATGCCGAAAAGTCGGATTCTCCGCGGCTCAACATGATCCCGGCGACGGAAAGGAGGCCATAGGCCGCCGTAATTCCAGCGAAGATGGACATGCGCCTGGCTAAAGAAGCTGGCAAAGTGTCTTGATTATTCATCTGGTCACCGATCTATTCTTAGTAGAAACAGGCTTTGCAAAGGAAAAGCCGCTCCACTCCCAATTCTCAGAACGATAATGACCGGAATAACGGTCCAACGTCTTGAATGCTGCAACTGCCCATCAAACTGCCATTCCTTCGTCATTTTTCGGCTGACTGGCTCAAACCGTTGGTCCGCTGATATTAGGTCATCTGGATTTGGTTACGGCAAACGCGATAATAATTAAGGCCAATAGGCCAGAACTGATTTACCCATATAGATTCATTCGCCCCTGTTCCGGAAACGCTTCGGACTGAGATATGCGTTCATCAGTTGTTGCAGAAAATCCGCCGCCGGCAGGCCATGGCGCTCGCAGATGCACGCCGGAAGACCGGAAGTCTGCCGCACCAGATCATATCGGATTTTGATACAGTCCGGTGCCGGAATCCTCAGTCGCGCTCTTTTTCCAGCAGCATTTTCTTGATTTCCAGCCCGTAGGCATAGCCGCCCATCGTGCCGTCGCTGCGCACCACCCGGTGGCAGGGGATCAGGACGGCGACATGGTTTGCGCCATTGGCGCTGCCCACAGCGCGCACCGCTTTCGGCTTGCCGATAGCAGCCGCGATATCGGCGTAGCTGCGGGTTTCGCCTTCGGGTATCTTGCGCAATTCCTGCCAGACCGCTTCCTGAAAGGCGGTGCCCTGAACGTCGAGCGGAATATTATGCGGGCGACCGGGCGTTTCGACCTGCGCCACCACCTGCTCGAACAAGGCTGCGAACGCGGCACCGCCCTGCTGCAAGTCCGCTTTCGGAAACCGTTTGCGCAATGCATCCTCGTCCTCGTTAAAAGACAGGCAGCAGACGCCCTTGTCGGTCGCGGCCACCATCATCGCGCCGAGCGAGGTGTCGATGACGGACCAGTGCACCGTCACCCCTGCCCCGCCATTTTCCAGACGCCCGGTTTCATGCCCATTTTGCGTTCCTCGTAAAATCGCGAAGCCGAGCCATAACCGGCATCGTAAATCGCATCGGTTACCGTTGCACCGCCGTCCAGCGCATGTTTGACCCGCTCGGACCGCAAGGCCCGTGCGTAAGCGGCGGGCGACAATCCGGTTTCGCGTTTGAAAATCCGCTGGAGATGGGTCGGCGAATAGCCTGTCAGGTTCGCCAGTTCGTCCAGCCTGGGCGCGGTTTCCGCAGCGCGAATGGCATCGATCACCAGCTTGACTGCGGCTTCGTCCCTGGCAATATCATTGGGACGGCATCTCAGGCAGGCCCTGAGCCCCGCCGCCTCTGCCTGCTCCGCTCTGGCAAAGAAGCGCACATTTTCCCGTTTGGGATGGCGGGCGGCGCAGGAGGGACGGCAATAGATGCCGGTACTCAGCACGCCGGTGACGAATTTTCCGTCGAAACTGCGATCGCGGGCCTGCATCGCCGCCCACGCCCGGGCATCATCCACAATTTTCTGGTTCACGATTCAAACCTCTCCACCCGCGCGACGAAACATCCATGGGCTGCGTTATGCACGTCTATATAGGCAAGCTCGTCCAGTTCAAACAGCTGACGGATCGCGCGGTCCGCCTCGCCGGGCAATGCGAGGCTGGCGGTTTTCAGCATCGCATCCGTGCCGAAAGCGCGCATGCCCAATGTGCGGCCTGCGAAAACCGGAGGAATACTGTCGGTGTATCGCGCCGCCGCCGTCAGCCCCGTTCTGGCAAATATAGCATAGGAACTCCGATAAGGAGAATCGACATCATGGGATATGTGGTGGAACAGGATCAGTTCTTCGCCCACTTCGGCGTCTTCCAGAGATATGCGGCAGGGAAAGCCCGGCTTGCTGGTCGCCGTCATTCGGACCGCACCCAGCGCCGAAAGCTTTTCCGCGCTTGCCTCTGCAAAGGGTCTGGCAATATCCGGGTTCAATCCGGTCATCTGACAGGTCATGGAAATACTCCCGTTCTTGCTATCGGTCCGAATTTAAATCACCCTGCCCCATGCGGCTTCCCGTATCTTGCGTTCAAAGCCAAATATTATGCGCGCAACAATGAAAGTCGCAAAAACTGCCGGTTCGGCTTTCCGCGAAAATGATTCCCAAAGCCGTCTTGCCTCGCAGCAAAATGGTTGCTAGACGCCGCGCATCCGTGGGCGGAATCGCAGGATTTCCGGCCAGAAAGCGGACCATTTCATGAACGGTTTTCAGACCATATAAACGGTCAGGGAGTAGCAAACGCGTGGATCAATCCAGCGGCATCAGAGCGAGTTTAGCGGGGCGTTACGCCACTGCTCTGTTCGCTCTCGCACAAGAAACGAATAGCATCGACGCGGTGCAGGCCAGCCTCAACACGTTGAGCGAAGCCCTCGCCGAATCGGACGACCTGAAGGAACTGACGAAAAGTCCGGTCCTGTCGCGTGACGATGCCAGCAAGGCAATCGCTGCAATCGCGAAGAGCCTCGGCCTCGACAAGCTGACGACCAATGTACTTGGCGTGCTGGCTGCCAATCGCCGGCTGGACCAGATCCCCGCCGTCATTCGCGCCTTTTCGACGCTGGCTTCTGGCTATCGCGGCGAAATTACCGCCGAAGTGACCTCGGCCCATCCGCTGGATGACAAACAGATTGATGCGCTCAAGGCGCAGCTCAAGAAACGTGTGGGAAGCGATGTTAGCGTTTCCACCGCCGTCGATCCGTCCATTTTGGGCGGTCTGGTCGTTAAGATCGGCAGCCAGATGATCGACAGCTCGATTAAAACCCGTTTGAACACCCTATCGCAGGCCATGAAGGGCTAAAGGAAGATACACATGGATATTCGCGCCGCAGAAATTTCAAAGGTCATCAAGGACCAGATCGCCAATTTTGGCAATGAAGCCCAGGTCTCCGAAGTCGGAACCGTGCTTGCCGTCGGTGACGGTATTGCCCGTATTCACGGCCTCGACCAGGTGCAAGCCGGTGAGATGGTTGAATTCTCGAACGGTATTCAGGGCATGGCGCTGAACCTCGAAGCGGACAATGTCGGCGTCGTGATCTTCGGCTCTGACGCTGAAATCAAAGAAGGCGACGTGGTCAAGCGGACCGGCACCATTGTGGACGTTCCGATCGGCAAGGAATTGCTGGGTCGCGTCGTTGACGGCCTCGGCAACCCGATTGACGGCAAGGGCCCGATCAAAACCACCCAGCGTAGCCGTGTGGAAGTCAAGGCGCCGGGCATCATCCCGCGTAAATCGGTTCACGAACCCGTTCAGACCGGCCTGAAAGCGCTCGACGCTCTCGTTCCTGTTGGCCGTGGCCAGCGCGAGCTGATCATCGGTGACCGTCAGACCGGCAAGACCGCCGTCGCCATCGACACGTTCATCAACCAGAAGACGGTCAATGCCGGTGATGACGAAAGCAAGAAGCTCTACTGCATCTACGTAGCTGTCGGCCAGAAGCGCTCGACCGTCGCACAGATCGTCAAGAGCCTCGAAGAAAATGGCGCGATGGAATATTCGATCGTGGTTGCTGCAACCGCGTCCGAGCCTGCACCGCTGCAGTATCTCGCACCTTATACCGGTGTGACGATGGGCGAATATTTCCGCGATAACGGAATGCACGCCTGTATCGTGTATGACGATCTGTCCAAACAGGCTGTGGCCTATCGCCAGATGTCCCTGTTGCTGCGTCGTCCTCCAGGACGTGAAGCCTATCCTGGTGACGTTTTCTATCTGCACAGCCGTTTGCTCGAACGTGCCGCGAAGATGAACGAAGACAATGGTTCGGGTTCTTTGACCGCATTGCCGATCATCGAAACCCAGGCTGGTGACGTTTCGGCCTATATTCCGACCAACGTGATTTCGATCACCGACGGCCAGATCTTCCTCGAAACCGACCTGTTCAACCAGGGCATCCGTCCCGCAATTAACGTGGGTCTGTCGGTTTCCCGTGTGGGTTCCGCTGCACAGACGAAGGCGATGAAAAAGGTTTCGGGTTCGATCAAGCTCGATCTTGCACAATATCGCGAAATGGCGGCCTTTGCGCAGTTCGGTTCGGACCTCGACGCATCGACGCAGAAATTGCTCGCTCGTGGTGAACGCCTGACCCAGCTTCTGAAACAGGCGCAATTCTCGCCGCTTCCTTTTGAAGAGCAGACCGCGTCGATCTATGCCGGTACCAACGGGCATCTTGATACCGTCGCAGTTGACGATGTTGTGCGCTACGAAGAAGCCATGCTGGCCCATTTGCGCAGCGAACATGCCGACATTTTGAAAACCATCCGTGAAAGCGGTGACTTGGCGGATGACACCAAGGCTGCGCTCGAAGCGGCTCTGGCGGCATTCGGCAAGACATTTGCCTGATCGCTCCTGTTGCCAAAACAGAAGTGATGGGATGCCGGAGCTGTCCGGCAGGACGAATTAAGGAGCCAATATGGCTAGTTTGAAAGAACTGAAAGATCGTATCGCGTCGGTGAAATCGACGCAGAAGATCACCAAGGCCAAGAAGATGGTGGCTGCTGCCAAATTGCGCCGTGCGCAAATGGCAGCCGAAGCCGCGCGTCCCTATGCCGAGCAAATGGAAAAGGTGATGGGGGGTCTCGCCTCCAAGGTTTCGATCGACGAAAATTCGTCGAAACTGCTGGCGGGCACCGGCAAGCTGGACACCCATTTGCTGGTGGTCGCGACCTCGGATCGTGGTCTTTGCGGTGCCTTCAACGCCAATATCGTCAAGGAAGCGCGCCTGACGGCGGAGCGTCTGATCGGCGAAGGCCGTACAGTGCTTTTCTACATGGTCGGCCGCAAGGGCATTCCGATCATCAAGCGCTTCTATCCCGGCCAGATTCTGAAGCATTTCGACACGTCCAATGTCAAAGCGCCCGGCTTTGAAGAAGCCAAGGCTATTGCCGAGGACCTTACGACGCTGGTCGAAGAAGGCAAATTTGACGTCGCCCACCTGTTCTACGGCAAGTTCAGGTCCGCACTGGTACAGGAACCGACGGTCCAGCAGATCATTCCGATCGCGGTTGCCGAAGGTACAGTGGCCGAAACCAGCGGCGCGGTCGAATATGAACCGGACGAGGAGGAAATTCTCGCCGAATTGCTGCCACGCAATCTGACCACCCAGATTTTCGGCGCTTTGCTGGAAAATAACGCGTCGGAACAGGGTGCGTCGATGACCGCCATGGACAATGCGACCCGCAACGCCGGCGACCTGATCGACAACCTCACGATTATTTACAACCGTAGCCGTCAGGCCGCGATTACCACCGAATTGATTGAAATCATCGCTGGCGCTGAAGCGCTATAGTAGTGATTGATCTCAAGCATCGAATTCCGATGATCGGATTGATGCTCTGTTTGACTATTGCTTGCGATAGAAAGGAAGAACAAGATTATTCAGACGAAATAGGCCAAACTATCAAAGTCGCAAACGCATTGCCGACAAGTCGTAGTGAATTAGACTATGATTTTTCGAATGATGCGGTCAACGGAGAAAGTTGCGCATGCTCGGTTGATGGATGCTCGGAACCGTCCCATCGGACATTTTACGAGAAAGACAATGTTAGCTGTGAGATAGTGGATGCAGACCAAAAGATTGCCCAATGTTCTTTCAGAGAACGAACTGTTGGGAGCGATGATAGCATTGAAGAGACTTTTGGGCCTTGGGAAAAACGGATAATTTTGGCTAAGAATTACAACGGAAAACTTTGGTGCACAGTGAAGCATCTTGAAAATTTGAATTAAGGCAAGAAGGTAAGCAAAATGGCAAAAACCAAGAATATAGGCCGCATTTCACAGGTCATCGGCGCAGTCGTCGACGTCACCTTTGATACGGAAATCCCGGCAATTCTCTCGGCTCTGGAAACCGATAATAACGGCAACCGGCTGGTGCTCGAGGTTGCACAGCATCTCGGCGAGAACACCGTTCGTACCATCGCCATGGATGCGACCGAAGGTCTGACCCGCGGTCAGGAAGTAACAGCCACTGGTTCGCAGATCCAGATGCCTGTTGGACCTGAAACGCTCGGCCGAATCATGAACGTGATCGGCGAGCCAATCGACGAACGCGGCCCGATCGGCAACAAGACCACGGCTCCAATTCACGCGGAAGCCCCTGCTTTCGTCGACCAGTCGACCGAGAATGAAATTCTGGTCACCGGCATCAAGGTTGTCGATCTGCTCGCACCTTATGCAAAGGGCGGCAAGATCGGCCTGTTCGGCGGCGCGGCGTGGGCAAGACCGTGCTTATTCAGGAACTGATCAACAACATCGCAAAAGGCCATGGCGGTACATCCGTTTTCGCCGGTGTTGGTGAACGTACCCGTGAAGGTAACGATCTCTATCACGAATTTCTCGACGCTGGCGTTATCGCCAAGGATGCCGACGGCAATCCAAAGTCGGAAGGCTCGAAAGTGGCGCTGGTCTTCGGCCAGATGAACGAGCCTCCAGGAGCGCGTGCCCGTGTGGCTCTCTCCGGCCTGACCCAGGCGGAATATTTCCGTGACGTCGAAGGCCAGGACGTTCTGTTCTTCATCGACAACATCTTCCGCTTCACCCAGGCCGGTTCGGAAGTGTCCGCACTTCTCGGCCGTATTCCTTCGGCTGTGGGCTATCAGCCTACCCTGTCGACCGACATGGGTGCATTGCAGGAACGTATTACCTCCACCAACAAGGGCTCGATCACATCGGTTCAGGCCATTTATGTTCCTGCCGACGATTTGACCGACCCTGCACCGGCAACATCCTTTGCCCACCTCGACGCAACCACCGTTTTGAACCGTGCGATTTCGGAGCTGGGCATCTACCCGGCTGTTGATCCGCTCGACTCCACCTCGCGTGTTCTGGAGCCACGCGTTGTAGGCCAGGAACATTATGATACGGCCCGTGCTGTCCAGGAAACGCTGCAGAAATATAAATCCCTGCAGGACATCATCGCCATTCTCGGCATGGACGAGCTTTCCGAAGAAGATAAGCTGGTCGTTCAACGCGCCCGTAAGATCCAGAAGTTCCTGTCGCAGCCGTTCCACGTTGCGGAAGTCTTCACCGGCATCCCGGGCAAGTTCGTTGATCTCGAAGACACGATCAAATCGTTCAAGGCAGTTGTCGACGGCGAATATGATCATCTTCCGGAAAACGCCTTCTACATGGTCGGCGGCATCGAAGAAGCGATCGAAAAAGGCAAGAAAATGGCTGCTGAAGCTGCTTGATTGTGGGAAGGTTAGTTAGATCATTTGTTGCTCTTATTGGCCTGTTCAGCTGCACCTCTGTGGTAGCCCAAATCGCTCCCGGCGTGAGGCATCCTGACAACCTTGCAGAAGGTGTTTTGATGTCTCAACTTATGGGGTGTATTGGAGCCGCTTCGGGAAGACCGACCGAAGGATTGAACATGCCGTTCAATCCGGAACTGACTGGTATTGCGGAGCACAAAGCTTTGCCCGCCGATTTGTCGTCTTTAGCCGGAGAGATGTCTGAGCAAAGTAGGTATTTAGCTTTGGATACGCCGGAAGGACAAGTTTGGCTCGCGTACGATAAGGTCGCAAGAAAATGTGTCGTGACAGCGATCGCTCCATCTCCCGAAGATGTGCGGACGTCATTGATGCAATTGTACGAAGGCCCAAAAAGCCCTTGGCAGCAGGGAGAACCCGAAACTCCTGATGGTGATCCGTTTTATTTTGGGATGTTAGAGCCAGCCCTCAATTGTTGATGCCTGCAGTTCATCTTGAGACTAAAATAAGCACATCAGAAGAAGTGAATTCACAGATTCTGATCGTTACTGAAGCTTCAGACCCAATACCCAAGTGACAAACGAAATTTAAGTTATCGGAAATTAAAATGGCAGATCTACATTTCGAACTCGTAACCCCAGAGAAACTCGTCCGGTCGGAAGATGTATTCATGGTGGTTGTGCCCGGTACCGAGGGTGATTTCGGCGTATTGGCCGATCATGCCCCCGTCATGTCGACGGTCCGTGATGCCGACCTGCTCGTCTACGCCAGCGAAGGCGCTACGCCGGAAACGATTTCCGTGCAGGGCGGCTTTGCCCAGGTTGACGAGAAGGGCCTGACGGTTCTGGCCGAAGCGGTCAGCTGAACGAATATCCTGTCACCCGCTATCAGTCGGAATAGCGGGTGAACATCCACAATGCCAGATTGGCCAACAGGCTATATGCCAATATCGCATAGGCCGCGCCAAGACCGCCCTGCCCCGGTATCAGAACTGCCATCAGGCTCAGCAAAACCGTCACAGCACCTGTACGGATCCAGAGAATGGCCTTCGGGCGGCCAGCGGCCATCAGATTGGGTTCGAAATTGACGCCCCATAGCTCGACCGCGGCGGCCAAAGACAATACCAGCAATATCGGATAGGCGGGCAGGAACGCTTCCCCGGCAATTAGCTGCAACGCCGGCTTGCCGAGAAAAACGGCGATTATCACCAGTAATATTGAACCAATGGCGGATATGCGGCTGGTCTGCGCGAACAGCGTTTTGCGGGCATCACCGCCCTCGTGCGAGTCCACCGCACTCAGTTCGGCATAAACGGCCCGGCCGAGCATATCGGCGAGCCGCGCGACCGCGTCTTTCAGCTGATAGGCCAACCGGAACAGACCGGCAGCAGCAGGACCGACAAAGAAGCCGACGACCAGCAAGGGCACCTGCTGGGCGATGGACCTGACGGTCGTGCCGAGATTGGTGATCCAGAGAAAGCTGAAGAATTGCGAGAAGCTTTTCGGTATCGCAACGATTTCGGAAAGGCGGAGACCGGTAAAACGGACGGGCGTGACCAGCCGGACCGTAACCCAATAAGCCACACAGGTAAGAATTTCCGCCGCTGCCCAGGCAATCAGGAAGCCCTTGATATCGGGCGAGAAAGTCCAGGCCAGCAGGGCGCCGCCAAATCGCGCCAGTGGCGTCATGGCAGCGGCCAGTGCGCCGTCCCGGAAACGGTCGAACAGGCGCAATATTCCGATTGCCGAGGACCGTACGCTAAGCAGGCTGACTATCGCGAACAGGATCGCCATGCCAATCATGTCATCCTGCCAGCCGAACTGGTCCGCGAATATCAATATCAAACCCGTAACCAGCAAAATGCCGAGCAGAGCGGAACCGATATCCAGCAACAGACAGAATGCGGCAAGCCGGTTGACGTCGCCATCTGCCTTACCGGCCTGCAGCTGACTGCCGAAACGGATGACCAGTTGCCAGCTTTCAAAGGAAACAAAGGCTGAAGCCACCTGCGCCGTCACCAGGATCAGCGTGAAATATCCGAACCCGGCCGGTTCGAGCAGCCGCGTGGCCAATGCCAGATAGAACAGGCTGAGAACTGCCCCGAAGCCCTTTCCGGCCAGCAACCAGCCAAGATTCCTAACAACGCGGCTAAGCGAACTGTTGGACTCGAAAAAAGATCGAACCCCGATAATAATCTTGTTATTCAACAGTACACCTGCAATCCGACCAACAGAAAATCTTGTCCGGCGAAACCCGCCGGACATAATGGACCCATTTCTATGAAAATTGCCTTCCTGTTCATTGCAGAAGCGTATCAAACTTATCACGCTACACCATAGCTCTGGCGCTTGCCAAGCGAGGGGGATGCGATGTCGTCGCCTATTATAATGACCCGACCGTGCCGGAGCATCTGGAGCGGATAGCCGCTGCAAATGGCGTTGCCCCGGTGCCGGCGAAGCGCCTGAAACGGGGTTTCCTGGGCTGGCTTATCCAGTCGATCCGGATCCTCGGCATGGCAAAAACCAGGTGATGCGCGCGAATATGCGGGAGCTCCTGTCCTATGACGTCATCGTCTCGGTTGAAAATACGGTCGCCTGGCTTGCCAAGAGGCGCAAATCGGACCGTCCGCTTTTCGTATTCAAGAGCCATGGCGCGGGCGACCGGGACGTCGCCTGGCATCCCCGCATCGCGGAGTTCGACCTGCTGCTACCGCACGGTACCAAGACGGCGGAGAGATATGTCGAACAGGGACTGGGCCAGCCCGCCGCGATCAGAACGACCGGCTATCTGAAAACCGACGTCACGGAACGGCTGCGCGAGGGCCAACAGGCCCTGTTCGATACCGCCCGGCCGACCGTCATCTACAATCCGCACAAGGACCGGAAACAGTCTTCCTGGCGGCAGGCGATCGAACCCATGCTGGACCAGTTCGCCGGTCAGGATATCTTTAATCTGATTGTGGCGCCGCACGTGAAAATGTTCCGCAGGCGGTCTGCCAGTGCCCGGCAGCGATGGGAAAACCGCAGCACGGATTCAATACTCATCGACACCTGCTCCGACCGGCTGCTTGATAACAGCTATACGGTCGCAGCTGATATCTACATCGGGGATGTCAGCAGTCAGGTCTATGAATTTACCGCCCGGCCCAGACCATGTGTATTCCTCAATTTCAACAAGATCGACTGGCGCGACAACCCCAATTACCTGTTCTGGCAAATGGGAGAGGTCATCGAGGACCCGGCCGAGATATTCGCCGCCGTGGCGCGCGCGCGCGATCTTCACCCCCAATATATCGAGATCCAGAAGAAACTGACCAGCGACGCACTGGGCGATGATATCCGGGACGGAGCCGAATATGCGGCAGACGCGATTGTGGACTATTATCGACACGGCAGGACGCTGCGCGACTAGAGAAACACGGTCACGAACCGCAGACTGCCCCGGCTAAGCCGAAAACTGACCGGCGCGATTTCTCGCCGGATCATGCCATTCGCCTAGGCTTCCAGCACCGTTGTCGCTTTCCGGGAACTGCGCCAGAGCAGCAAGCCGCTGAATATTATCAGCAAGCCCCCGAACATCGCGGTCCGGTCAATCGGATCATCAAAGACAAAGACACTGATGGCTGTCGCGATCAGCAGCTGGATATAGACGATCGGCGCAATCGCCGCCGCGGTCGTTCGCATCGTTGCCATGAACAGCAGAAAATGGCAGCCCGTCGCCGTCAGGGCAACCAACAGGCAGCGCAGGACCACATCCCAGTCCGGTGGACCCGGGACGGCCATGACGGGAACCAGCCAGTGGCCAAGCAGCGAAGCGAGAATCAGGAAAATCGCTGCCCAGAAAGCGATATAAAACTGCGCCGCGAATATCGACCGCTGGGTCGATACCATGCGGTTGAGGATCAGCATCGTCGACATGGCGAAGGCGGAAATCAGCGGCAATATGGCCACCCAGCCGAAGGCGGCCACATTGGGACGGAGCATGATCAGCACCCCGGCAAAAGCAACGATCGTTGCAACCCAAGTCCGGGGCGGCATTTTCTCTTTAAGGAACCAGCCGGAGAATAATGCGGTAAGGATCGGATTGACGAAGGATATCGCCACCGCATCAGCCAGCGGCATGATATAGATGGCGGAAAAAAGCTGATCGTTCCGACAAATAGCGCAAATCCGCGCGCGACATGGAGCCACGGCCGGTTGACCTGAAAGCCGCGTCGGCCTTCGCGCATGAACAATATCACCGCCAGTGCCATCGCGCCAATTGAGAAGCGAAGCGCCGCTACGGCCGGCGCGGGCCAATCACCGGCCATCGACTTGATCAGCGCATCGCCGATCGGGAAACCGGCAAAGGCCACCAGCGCGAGCGTGATGCCCCCTGCTGCAGCCGTCCGTTCGCGAGAATGGTCAGCAGTCAAAATTTCGTTCCTTGCCCATATGGACGGCTTAGCCGCTGCTCTGCGCGGCACAAGTCACAAAATTGCAGGAGCAATCATCACGCTGCAATCATACTAATTTACCAGTTTATTAACCATTTTCGGGGAAAGAGGGCCTTGATCGTGTGACATTAGACATATCGGACAGAACAGAATGAGCGCATTTGGCAAGAAAAATGGACTGGGTGGCGGGAAACCGTCCTTTGGCGTAGCGAAGCCAATGACCGGCGGCGGCAAGAAAACCGCCGATTCTGAAAATCGCGACGACAATCTGGGTGGCAACCAGTTTCCGCCGCTCGAATCTGTACCCCTGATCGACGAAGAAACGCCATCCTCGCCTCCTTCTTCACAAAGCGAAGCGATGGCCCGACTGTCCGAACGGTCCCAACCTCTGGCTGAAGATACAGACAAGGAAGAGGGCTTCGGCGCCTCGGTCCACAAGATCAAGGAACAGGTGCTCCCGCGCCTGCTCGAGCGCGTCGACCCGGAAGCCGCCGCGACCCTGAACAAGGAAGAACTGACCGAAGAATTCCGCCCGATCATCATGGAAGTGCTGACCGAGCTCAAGCTGACACTGAACCGGCGTGAACAATTTGCGCTGGAAAAAGTGCTGGTCGACGAGCTGCTCGGCTTTGGTCCGCTGGAAGAGCTGCTGAGCAATCCGGATATTTCCGATATCATGGTCAATGGTCCGGAACAGACCTATATCGAAATCAAGGGCAAGCTGGAAATCGCACCGATCCAGTTTCGTGACGAGGAACATCTGTTCCAGATCGCCCAGCGGATCGTCAACCAGGTCGGCCGCCGAGTCGACCAGACCACACCGCTTGCCGATGCCCGTCTGAAGGACGGCTCACGTGTGAACGTGATCGTACCGCCGCTGAGCCTCAAGGGCACCGCGATCTCGATTCGTAAATTCTCCGAAAAGCCGATCACGCTCGACATGATGAAGGGCTTCGGATCGATGTCCGACGACATGTGCACGGCGCTGAAAATTGCCGGGGCATGCCGTTTCAACGTCGTTATCTCGGGCGGTACCGGGTCGGGTAAGACGACGATGCTCAACGCCATGTCGAAGATGATCGATCCCGGCGAGCGCGTGCTGACGATCGAGGATGCCGCCGAGCTTCGCCTGCAGCAGCCACACTGGCTGCCGCTGGAAACCCGTCCGCCGAACCTTGAAGGCGAAGGCGCGATCACCATCGGCGATCTCGTCAAGAACGCCCTGCGTATGCGGCCCGACCGGATCATCCTTGGTGAGATTCGTGGCGCGGAATGTTTCGACCTTCTGGCCGCCATGAACACCGGCCATGATGGCTCCATGTGTACGCTTCACGCCAACAGCCCGCGCGAATGTCTCGGCCGTATGGAGAACATGATCCTGATGGGCGACATCAAGATCCCGAAGGAAGCCATCTCTCGCCAGATAGCTGAATCCGTCGATCTGATCGTGCAGGTGAAGCGTCTCCGCGACGGTTCACGCCGCACCACCAATATCACCGAGGTGATCGGGATGGAGGGCGATGTTATCGTCACCCAGGAATTGTTCAAATATCAGTATATCGACGAGGATGCCGACGGAAAGATCATCGGTGAATATCAGTCTGCCGGTCTGCGCCCCTACACGCTCGATAAAGCACGGCAATATGGCTTTGATCAACCGCTGCTGGAAGCCTGCCTCTAGTCAGCCGCTCACTCGGTCGAGAGTATTCCCAGTCCGAAGGCAATCGAGATGCCGAAGGTCAGCAACGCCAGAGCGGTGATGGTTGACCACGGCATGAAGCCGACATCTTCAATATCACGACGATTGCTGCGCCGCCGGTTGCCGATCTCCGAGATCAGGGCAACCGTACCCGACAGCCCGCAGATCATCATCCACAGCGGCGGCATATATGCTTAGCCTTTGTCTATCATATTGATGATGCCCGAGAAATCCTTACCACCCTGCCCCTGTTCCTCGGCATATTTCTCGTAGAGTTTCGCGGCTTCTGCGCCCATTGGCACATCCGCGCCGGCGCTTTGTGCCGCTTCCATCGCCAGACGCAAATCCTTGAGCATCAGCGCAGCCGCGAAGCCACCTTCATAGCCATTGTCGGCCGGGCTCTGCGGTCCAACGCCAGGTACCGGGCAATAGCTGGTCATCGACCAGTTTTGACCCGAAGCCTTGGAAGAAATATCATAGAAATTCTGCAGATCGAGGCCGAGCTTCTCAGCCATCTTGAACGTCTCGCAGGTCGCGATCATCGACGCGCCGAGCAACATATTGTTGCAGATTTTCGCCGCCTGCCCCGCACCATTGCCGCCGGCGTGGATCACCGCCTTGCCCATATCGGACAGGATCGGTTCGGCCCGCTTGAAGCCTTCGTCGCTGCCGCCGACCATGAAGGTCAGCGTGCCGCCATTGGCCGCTGCGATCCCGCCGGACACCGGAGCGTCCACGGGCACAAGGCCTTTGGCTTCCGCCATCGTGGCAACGTCCCGCGCGCTGTCGACGTCGATGGTGGAGCAATCGATCACCAAGGTGCCGGGATTGGCGTTGATGATGATTTCATATTCATAGACTTTGCGGACATGGGTGCCGGCCGGGAGCATGGTCACAACGGCTTCCATATTCTGGACTGCTAGTGCGGCGTCGCTCACCGGATGGCAGCCAGCCTCGCCGGCCCTTGCAAGCGCTTCGCCGGACAGATCAAAGGCATGGACCTCATGCCCCGCTTTTGCGAGATTGGCAGCCATGCCGCCACCCATATTGCCAAGGCCGATAAATCCGATTTTCATTATAGTCTCCAGTAGTATTCAGCGATGAAAAGTCACCAAGCCGTGCGAAGTAGAAACCGCTATTTCTAGCGCCCCTTCCATTGGCCTTCACGCTTCTCGATGAAAGCAGCCATGCCCTCTGTCTTGTCCTCGGTGGCGGTCAGGATCTGGAACAGGCGGCGCTCGTGGACCAGACCCTGCTCAAGATTATTCTCGAACGCCGCATTGACCATTTCCTTGTTCACCTGAATCGCCATTGGCGGCATCGAGGCAATGATCGCAGCGGATTTGAGCGCCTCGTCGAGCAATTCGTCATGCGGCACAACGCGGGCCACCAGACCGGAGCGCTCGGCTTCCTCGGCGTCCATCATCCGGCCGGTCAGGCACATGTCCATCGATTTCGCTTTGCCGACCGCGCGGGTCAGACGCTGGGAGCCACCCATTCCGGGAGCCACGCCGAGCTTGATTTCCGGCTGGCCGAATTTCGCCTTGTCGCTGGCAATGATGATATCCGCCATCATCGCCAGTTCACAGCCACCACCCAGAGCGAAACCGTTGACCGCGGCGATCCACGGCTTGCGGGTCGCTTTTACGATATGGCTGGTCCATTTGGCGAAGAAATCCTCCAGATAGAAATCGGCCGCGGACTTGTCGTACATTTCCTTGATGTCGGCACCGGCGGCAAAAGCCTTGTCGCCCGAACCGGTCAGGACGGCGCAATTTTGCGTCTCGTCGGCCTGAAACGCGGCAAAAGCGTCGATCAGTTCGTCCAGCACCTGGCTGTTCAGCGCATTCAGCGACTTGGGACGATTGAGCGTGATCAGGGTGACGGCACCCTTTTTCTCGGTAAGAATTGTTTCGTAAGTCATAGGGGCTTCCATTCTTCATTGGCAGGCAGGGCGCGAAAATCGCATCAATCCACTCGTCGGTCACTTCCTCTGGCGTCGCCGGATCCCATTTCGGATCATTGTCCTTGTCGACAATCAAGGCTCGCACGCCTTCAAGGAAATCATGCATCACCAGCACATGATAGCCGATGCGATATTCGTTGCGCATTTCGTCGGCAAAGCTGTCCATCGCCGCGCCTTCCCTGAGCTGGCGCAGGGCCACCTTGCAGGTCTGCGGGCTTTTGGTGCCCAGCGTGTCCCGTTCCTTGGCCGCCCATTCGCTGTCATCGGTTTCCAGCGCCGCCAAAATGTCCTCAAACCGGTCGGAGGCGAAGAACTTGTCGATCTTGTCGAGATTTTTGGCGATCCGAGCTTCGGGAATATTGCCCGACAGCTGCCCCAATATACCCTCGATCCGGTCCGGCTTTTCGGAAATCCGCTGCTTGGCCTCTTCCAGCACGTCCGATTCCAGATAATGGGTCGCGAGACCGATTTCCTTGCACTCGGCACCGTCAAGCCGCGCGCCGGTGAGCGCGAGGAACTGGCCCAGCCGTCCGACGAGCCGCGACAGATACCAGCCGCCACCGACATCGGGGAACAGTCCGATACCTGTTTCCGGCATGGCAAAGCGCGTATATTCGGTCGCTACGCGATATTTCGCCGGTTGCGAGATGCCGACACCGCCACCCATGGTGATGCCGTTCATGAAGGCGACAATCGGCTTGGGATATTCGAACATCAGATGGTTGAGCTGATATTCCTTGTAGAAAAATTCCCGCCCTTCCTTGCCGTCCTTCATACCGGACGCGCGCAGCATGGCGATGTCGCCGCCGGCGCAGAAGCCCCGACCCTCGCTATGGTCGATGATCACCGCTTCGACTTCATCATCGTCGCGCCATGCCTGCAGCGCGTCGATCATCCCGAGACACATGTCGAGATTGAGCGAATGGATCACTTTGGGCCGGTTCAGGCTGATATGGCCAACCCGCCCGGTTTTCTTGATAATCAGATCTTCTGTCATATTATTCCTATTGCCGCAGCAGTTCACGCGAAACGATCATCCGCATAACCTGGTTGGTACCCTCGAGAATACTGTGGACCCGCAGATCGCGCCAGAAACGCTCGATCGGATAGTCCTGCAAATAGCCATAGCCGCCAAAGAGCTGCAGCGCGTCATTAACAATCTTGCTGCCATTGTCCGTCGCCAGCCGTTTGGCCATGGCCGCGAATTTCGTCTTGTCCGGCGCGCCTTCGGTCACCTTCGCCGCAGCGAGATAAAGCAGCGCCCGCGAAGCTTCCAGATCGGTCGCCATATCGGCGAGCGTGAACTGGGTATTCTGGAAATCGCTGATCGCCTTGCCAAATTGCTTGCGCTCCTTGGTATAGGCGACAGCTTCATCAAGACAGCGCTGCGCGCCACCAAGCGAACAGGCTCCGATGTTCAGACGCCCTCCATCGAGGCCCGCCATCGCGATACGGAACCCCTCGCCTTCGTCACCGACACGGTTCTCAACGGGCACCCGGACATTGTCAAAATTGACCTGCGCGGTGGGCTGCGAGTGCCAGCCGAGCTTTTTCTCGTTTGCGCCGAAGCTGACGCCATCCATGTCCTTTTCGATGACGAGGCAGGTCACGCCTTTTGCGCCGTCATCGGATGTGCGCGTCATCGTGACGTAAATCTCGTTCTCGCCGCCGCCGGAGATAAATTGTTTCGAGCCGTTGACGATATAGTCGTCACCGTCACGCACCGCCTTGGTCTTCAGCGAGGCCGCGTCGGATCCCGCTCCGGCTTCCGTGAGACAATAGCTCGAGATTTTCTCCATCGGCACAAGATCGGGCAAAAATTTGTCCTTCACCGCCTGGGAGCCGAATGTGTCGATCATCCAGCTGGCCATATTGTGAATTGAAATAAAAGCGCTGGTCGAAGGACAGCCATAAGCCATCGCTTCCATGATGATCGCCGATTCCAGCCGCCCAAGCCCGATGCCGCCGGATTCCTCGGAGACATAGATCCCGCCAAAGCCCAGTTCGGCCGCCTGCTTGATCGTGTCGCGCGGGAAGACATGCTTTTCATCCCACTCAGCCGCGTGCGGCGTTATCGCATCAGCGGTGAATTTCTGCGCCATTTCCTGAATGGCAAGCTGGTCTTCGGTCAGGGAAAATTGGGTCATATCTGTTTCTTGTTCGATGCCACGTCGGCGGCGGTTGATTCTGTGTCCCGCTATACCAGCAATATGTTGCTGTAGGCGATATTTGCAAGGTCGGGACGTCGTGCCACAGGCGATACTGTTGTAGACAGGACGGTAGACCCGAGGATATCACATGGGGAACGGGTTGCTTTCATGCACCGGGGTCTAGTCGCGCAAGACCCGCTCGGCAAATAGCTTTTTGCTACTTTTGATCATTGCGCTCATACCAGCGATTGCCGATATTGCGCTCGGCCGCCAGCATCTGGGTACGGGTCCCGTCGGCAAAATCGACATCCGGCTCCATAAAGGCAATCGGGTCGCGATAGGCCTCGTCGGCGGTGACAATCGTCCAGCCGTCCGCCTTGAGCGCTGCTGCCAGATCGTCGACGAACATCGCGGAGAGATCGGTTTCGTGCAGCAATATCATCTGCACCGGCGCTCTACCCAGCGTTCGCCTGGCCAAGTCGTCCGCGAAATTGGCCGATTGCGTATAGGATTCGACGAAGAGGTCACGCAGAGCGTTCCAGTCCATGATCTTTCCTGCTCTGGCCGCCGAGATCGCCATATCCTCCAGATACCAGTCCGACGCATCGACCGTCACATAGCCGTTCATCAGACCGCGCTTTTTCAGACCGGTCCGTACCGCATCGCGCTTCGCCCTGTTTTTCCGTCCTTCATCAAGGAACGGGAAGCGGAACCACGGGCGGTAATTGGGTTTGCCCTTCAGCCAGACTTCCGCCGCATCAATATCAGCGAGAAATGTTTCGACCGAAACCGACGACAGTTTGCTGTGTCTGGCCGTGTGGTTCGCAAGAACATGGCCGGCCGCCGCATAAGCCTCGATATCGGCGGCGTCATTGTCATTGGCGGTAATCCGGCCCGAGTTAATGAAGAAGGCGGCTTGATCGATGCCCGCCGTTTTCAGCGCCTCAATCAACAGCTTCGGTCGCTCGTCCGGTTCCAAGAAAGCGCCCTTGCCGCGTGGCGCATCGTCGAAACTGAAGGCGATGCGCTTGTCGTACATGGCAACCGGCGCGGGCAGCGCCATAACCTCGCTTGCACCATGGTCCGGACGCCAGAAGGCGAACAGAGCGATCGCCAGCAATAGCGACGGCAGGAACAGTCTGGGTGCCAGCGCTAGCAATTTGGCACCGGGATCAATTTCGAGTGGGTAGCCATGATAACCATTTCCGCCCGAAAGACCGGAATTTCCAGCATTTCGGGCGGCTTGTCCTGATTTGGAACTCTGCGGCTTGCAAGCCTTACCGAGCGTTTACCCCATGGTCGGAATGACAAAGGCATCCTTGTTGCCGCCGTCGGCTGTGCCGTCGGGCCAGCGCTGGGTGACGGTCTTGACCTTGGTCCAGAATTTCACGCCTTCCATGCCGTGCTGGTTGGTGTCGCCGAAGGCGCTACGTTTCCAGCCGCCAAAGCTGTGATAGGCGACCGGTACAGGAATCGGTACGTTGATGCCGACCATGCCGACATTGACGCGGCTGGCAAATTCGCGCGCCGCGTGGCCGTTGCGCGTAAAGATCGCGACGCCATTGCCATATTGATGCTGGCTCGGCAGCGCGAGCGCTTCCTCGAAATTCTTTGCGCGGACGATCTGCAGCACGGGGCCGAAAATCTCTTCCTTGTAGCTTTCCATCTCCGGTTTGACATGATCGAACAGGGATGGCCCGATGAAGCAGCCGTCTTCATGGCCTTGCAACGAGAAGCCGCGGCCGTCGACGACCAGTTCCGCGCCTTCGTCGACCCCGGTCTGGATCCAGTTCTCGACCCGCTGCTTGTGCGCCGGATTGACGACCGGACCATAATGGGCTTCCTCGTCGGTCGAAATGCCGACCCGAAGCGCTTCCATCGCCGGAATCATTTTCTCGCGCAGACGATCGGCGGTGTCTTCGCCCACCGGCACAACCACCGGCAGCGCCATGCAGCGTTCGCCGGCCGACCCGAAAGCAGCGCCCGACAGATCATTCACGACCTGATCGAGGTCCGCATCCGGCAGGACGATACCGTGGTTTTTCGCGCCACCCATGGCCTGGACCCGCTTGCCGGCCGCGACACCGCGCTGATAGACATAATGGGCGATATCGGAGGAACCGACAAAGCTGATGCCGCCAATGGCAGGATGATCAAGAATGGCATCAACCATTTCCTTGTCGCCATGCAGACATTGCAAAATGCCTTCCGGCAAACCGGCCTCGAGCATCAATTCGGTAAGCCGCACCGGCACCGAAGGATCGCGTTCGGACGGTTTCAGGATGAAGGCGTTACCGGTCGCGATCGCCGGGCCGAACATCCACATCGGGATCATCGCCGGGAAGTTGAACGGGGTGATGCCGGCGCCGATGCCAATCGGCTGGCGCATCGAGTAGACGTCAATGCCGGGGCCTGCACCCTGAGTATATTCGCCTTTCAGGACATGCGGGATGCCGCAGCAGAATTCGATCACTTCGAGACCGCGCTGGATATCGCCCTTGGAATCCGCGATCACCTTGCCATGTTCGATCGAGAGCATATGGGCCAGTTCGTCCATATTGGCCTCGACCAGTTCCTTGAACTTGAACATCACCCGCGCGCGCCGCTGCGGGTTGGTGGCCGCCCAGGCCGGTTGGGCCGCGAGCGCCGCATCCACCGCCTTGTCGAGCACCGCCGCATCGCCGAGATCGACCTTGCCCTGGATACCGCCATTATTGGGATCGAAAATATCGCTCTGGCGGGCCGCTGCTGCGGTTCCTCCGGAAGCCAAGACATGGGTAACAGTGCGCATTGAAAGACTCCTGATTGCTTTTGCGGGCTATATGCTATTTACCGCAACAATGCACAACCGCTCTTCCCCTATCTTTTGTGGCAATATTGCATGAGCAATGACGGTGCCGCCGGACAGAACCGGCCGATGGCAGGTATCCTCACGCGTCTGGCCGCGATGCTCTCGCTCGCGGTCATGTTCGCCTTCGTCAAACTGGCCGGCGAGCAGGGTGTGCATGTCACCGAAAGCCTGTTCTACCGCCAGCTGATCGCCATGCCGCTGATCTGCTTTCTGATCATGCGGAGCCGGGAGGGCTGGCCGTCGATCGTCTCGAACAAGCACAAGCTCCATATCCTGCGCTCGGCTCTCGGCATTTTCGCAATGGGTCTAAACTTCTGGGCGATGACCCTGCTGCCCCTCGCCGACGCCACGACGATCAGCTTCACCGTTCCCATTTTCGCTACCCTGTTCGCGGCGATATTCCTGCGGGAAAAGGTCGGCATCAGGCGCTGGTCGGCGATCCTGATCGGCTTTGTCGGCGTGCTGATCGTGGTCCAGCCAGGTGGATCGCTGATCCCCGCTTTCGGCGCAGCGGTGGCGCTTGGCGGCGCACTGGTCACGGCGGCGGTCACCATGGTCATCCGCATGCTCGGCCGCACAGAGACCAGCGTCGTCACAATCTTCTGGTTCTCGGTCTACACCCTGCCCGCGCTCACCGTCTGCGCCTTCATCTACGGCGGCGGCCATGACGCCAAGACCTGGGGCTATTTGCTCGGCATCGGCATATTCGGCGCGCTGGGGCAGCTGTGCATCACCCAGTCGCTGCGCTACGCGCCGGTCTCGACGATCGTGCCGATGGACTATAGCGCGCTGATCTGGGCGAGCTTCTTCGGCATCGTCATCTTCGACCAATATCCCGGCCTGTCGATCTGGCTCGGCGCGCCGGTGATTATCGGATCGGGCCTGTTCATTGCCTGGCGCGAACATGTGAAGGCGAGCAAGCTGACGGTTGCCAAGGCGGAGCCGAGCGCATAATCACTCCCGCAATAGGGAGAGAGACATGCTGAAATTCATATCGTCCATCGGGGCAGCGCTGACGCTGCTGTTGGCAAGTGGCGCGCAGGCCGAAGAGGTACCCGCGGCCCTCCCCTATCCCGAAGTGACCATCTTCGAAGCCGCGAAGATCATCACCATGGAGCCTGGCTATCCCGAGGCCCGCTATGTCGCCACCGCTGACGGCATCATCCTCGGTCTCGGCCAGACATTGGAAGATCTGGAAGCATGGACGAGGGACCGGGAGGTCACCGTCGACCGGCAGTTTGCGAAGCAGATTCTGATGCCCGGCTTTGTCGAGCCGCATGTCCATCCGATGCAGACGATCATGATGCTGCCGATGCCGTTCATCAGCCCGGAAGAGTGGAAGCTCCCCGGCAAGACCTACCCTGCGGCCCGCGGCAAAGCGCAATATGAAGAGCGACTGCGCGCGGAAATGGCCAAGAGCGAGGACGCCCTGTTCATCACCTGGGGCCATCACAAGCTGTTCCACGGCGACATGGACCGCGCCGAACTCGACCGCATCGCGCCCGACCGGCCGGTCGTCATCTGGCAGCGCAGCTTCCACGAGATCATCGCCAACAGCAAGGCGCTGACCCTGCTCGGCATCGGCGATGAAGCGGCCTTCACCGCCGCGTTCAGCAAGCCGCTATCGACCCCGGCCATGCCGATTATGCCAGCGGTATCATCCATGAGACCGCCCTGTTCAACGGCATCGAAATGCTCCGCCCCTATCTCTTCTCGCCCGCCAAGGTGCAGCAGGGTCTGGCCGACATGCGCCAGATGATGCTGGAAAATGGCGTCACCACGAGCGCCGATCTGGCATTTGGTGGCTTTGGCGGACCGGCGATGGAGTCGGCTCTGTTCAAGAGCCTCTACGATCAGCCGACCACGCCTTCGCGAATTCTCGCCATCCCCGTTGCGCCGCTGGTGACCGGCGATCCCAATGTCTGGCTCAAGGATATGAAAGCCAGATATGACAGCCCCAAATTCTTCTTCTCCAACCGGGTGAAGCTGTTCGCCGACGGCGCCTTTTTCGCCCAATATATGCAGATGAACCCGCCCGGCTACAGCGACGGCCACGAGGGCAAGTGGCTGACCGAACCGGAAGAGTTGCTCAAGCAGACCGAGCGTTTCTGGGACGCCGGCTGGAACCTGCACACCCATGTCAACGGCGATCGTGGCCTCGATGTGGTGCTCGACATCACCGAAAAGCTCGCCCTCCGCAACGGCCAGAATATTGTCATGGAGCATCTCGGCTATTCGACCGAGGCGCAGAACCGGCGGATCGGCGATATGGGCCTCTATGTCTCCGCCCAGCCCAACTATATCCGCATCCTCGGCGATGCCTATGCAAAGACCGGCATGGGCCCCGACCGTGCCGCGCAGATGAGCCGGCTCGGTTCACTCGAGCGCAAGGGCGTGCCGCTCGGCCTGCACAGCGACTTCAACATGGCGCCGATCGACCCGCTCTATCTCGCCTGGGTGGCGAGCAACCGGATCACCCTCGACGGCAATGTGAAAGCACCGAAGGAGCGGCTCTCGCTCGACAAGGCGCTGCGCGCAATCACCGTCGAGGCGGCGCAGGTGATTGGCCTCGATGCGATGGTCGGCAGTATCGCCACCGGCAAGAAAGCCGATTTCACTGTGCTCGACCGCGATCCCTATGCCGGCGGCGCGGCGAAGCTGCGCGAAGTCGGGATCAAGGGCGTGATATTCGAGGGCCGCTGGTTCCTGGCGGAGTAGGGTTTGTGCTCCTGCGCAGGCAGGAGCCCATCTCCTGATATTGCGTCTACCCCCAATGGTCAGTGTTTAGACCTGCTTGAGCCGATAATTCTTGGCCATTGTGTTCAGCTGATCGTTTCCGAGATGGGCCCCTGCCTTCGCAGGGGC
>NZ_PYIA01000149.1:0-22604 GCF_013265645.1 Sphingopyxis sp. BSNA05
GCTTCGAACCGGCCGTCTTTTTCTTCCTGGTCGAGGACTTTCAGCAGAAAATCTTCCTCGATCGCCAGCCGGCTGGCGAAAACAACGACATGCGACGCGTTGCGGATGCCGGGGCTGTTGAACGGATAGAGCGTGTCGGTGGCCTTGGCGATCCGGTCCTTGCCTTCTTCGGTCGAAGCAAAATGAATTTCCACGGCTGGGCGTTGGTGCTCGAAGGGCTGAAGCGCAAAAGATCGCGGATTTTCTCGACATTTTCCGGAGCGATTTTGCGCTTCGGATCAAAGGCCTTCACCGTGTGCCGGTGCTTGGCAAAATAGGTGATATCGTGATCGGCGTTCAGTCCGGCCGAGTTGCGGTCCCCCTCGGCGGGAATGATGTGCTGCTCTTCTGACATGTGATCGGCGGTGTCCGTCGATGAAATCTGGCTATCTGATAATTGGGTCATGATATTTGCTCCGTTGCTGTTGGGCACAACATAACAGTTCCGATTATCGGTTCTATCTCCTGATTTTGAAATAGATTATTTTGGAATTCAAAATAAAATCTCAGGCCAGCCCGCCATAGCGCTGGCCATTTGTCTCGATGATCCGCCGCTGCATGAAATCGAGAAAGGCCTTTACCCGGGCCGGCATCACCCGGCCGGGTGGTCGCACGGCCCAGATGTTGGTTTCGCGCGTGACCTTATAGTCGGGCAGAACGTGAACCAGGCGACCCGACCGGATGTCGGGGCCGACATGCCAGAGCGCCGCCATGCCGATGCCGACTCCGGCGCGGACCAGCACGCTCATCGCTTCGCCGTGGTTGACCGTGACCGGGCCAGTGGCCGCTATGTCGTGAATTCTGCCGTCCGGTCCGGTCAGCTGCCAGTGGCGCATATTGCCGAGTGGCAGGCAGGCGTGATCGGCAAGGTCGGACGGTTTCTGCGGTCGTCCCGCGCGCTCCAGATAGGCGGGCGAGGCAACCAGCCATTCCGGATTGGCATCGATTTTCTGGGCGAGAAGCGACGAAGGCGCTAGCTCGCCGATCCGGAAAGCCAGTTCATAGCCCTGTTCGACAATATCGACCACCGCATCGGTCAGATTGAGGTCGAGCGTGACATCGGGATGCCGTTCGAGAAATTCCGAGAGAAAGGGCACGATATGCGCCCGCCCGAATGTCGCCGAGGCGGTGACTCTGAGCAGTCCGGATGCGGAATTTGTCGATTGGGACAGCACCTGCCGGGCTTCCTCGGCCGCGTCGAGGATACGTTTTGCATGGTCGACGAAAACCTCGCCATCGGGCGTCAGTGATATCGAGCGGGTCGTCCGGTTCAGCAGCTTGACGCCGAGATCACTCTCGAGCGCCTGGATTCGCTGGGTCGCGTTGGTCGGCGAAAGATTGAATTCGGCGCCGGCTTTGCCGATCGCCCCGAGCGCTGCCACGCGCACGAACAGGTCGAGATTCTTCAGATCAAAAGTCACATATATTCCCCGGCTTTCGCATCATGCCAGCGCTAGCATATAGTGCCGCCGGAAAGGCGAGAAAACTGAATGGAGCCAGAAAAGGGATTCGCGCCCTGGCCATATTCCAGCGGATTGTCGGGGATGTGAACCGAAGGCGACGACCGGAAGAAAACGGTCAATCCGCCCTCTGCAGACCGGTTTTCCGGTCCGGATCGGACGAATATCCGGCCTTGAAAACAGCCAAGTTTCTGCGTCGCAGCATTGCTGTTGACTTGGGCACGTTGCTTTCCTAAACGGACCGCGCCTTGGCGGGTCGGCCTGCTGTTGTATATGGCTCTTTTTAGCGCTCTTTGGGGCATTTGAAGGGGTGATAATGGCAGCAAGCGAATCTGATCGGGATCCACTCGAAGAGGATGTGCGGGTTTCGTCGCTGGAAGAGCGACTGGAAACTGCACAAAGCAGAGAGCGGATCAAAGCGGGGCACCGGAACAAAGGGCCAGACGAAAGTCAGCGGCTCGGCGCAAGGGTGCTAAGCTATCTGATTGGAGGCGTGGCTGCCGGTTTTCTTCTCGGGTGGGCATTTGACACCTGGTTGGGAACGACGCCATTGTTCCTGTTGCTGTTCTTCTTCCTAGGGGTGGGGGTAGCGTTCAGGAAAATTTATGTGATTTCGAGCCAGCCGGTGGATGACATCGGTACGGCGTTACCAGATGATGACGATTGACGATCAGGGGTTTGATTAGTGGCTACCGAAGGCAAAATTGATCCTATGCACCAGTTTGAAGTGCAGCCCATCTTTGATGGCTTCACTCTATTCGGTCAGCAGATTGATTTCACTAACAGCGCGCTTTGGATGTTCGTCGTCCTTGTGCTGCTTTATGTTTTCATGATGGGCGGAATGAAGCGCGAGCTGGTTCCCGGCCGCTGGCAGGTCATGGTTGAGGGCGTTGTCGGATTCATCGACAATATCATCGCCAACAGCATCGGCCCCAATGGCAAGAAATATACGCCATGGGTCTTCACCCTGTTCATGTTCATCCTGTTTTCGAACCTGCTCGGCATGATGCCGTTCGGGATCATTCCGGGAATTCATCCGTTTACCATCACCAGCCAGTTCACCGTTACCGGCCTGCTCGCCGCGATCAGCTTCTCGATCGTGCTGATTGTCGGTTTCTGGAAGCACGGCTTCAAGTTTTTCAGTCTTTTCATTCCGCACGGTACGCCGGTGTGGATGATGCCGTTGATTTTCTCGGTAGAGCTTCTGTCCTTCCTCGTTCGTCCGTTCAGCCTCGCGCTGCGGTTGTTCGTTGCGATGATCGCCGGGCATATCCTGATCAAGGTTTTCGCAAGCTTCGTGGTTCAGGCCATCGATGCGGGCGGCGCTTCCTGGGGCATCGCGTTGCTGAGCATTCTCTTCATCGCATTTGTCAGCGCACTGGAACTTCTGGTATGCGCCATTCAGGCCTATGTTTTCGCTCTTCTGACATCTCTGTACATCAGCGATGCGGAAAATCTTCACTAAGTCACTTTCAATCCTAATTTTTCAATACGGAGTTTAAAAAATGGATCTCGCTTCTGCACAAGTAATCGGCGCTGGTATCGCTGCAATCGGTATCGGTGTTGCTGCATCCGGTGTTGGTAATGTTTTCGCATCCTTCCTCGAAGGCGCTCTGCGCAACCCATCTGCGGCTGACGGCCAGCAGGGACGTCTGTTCATCGGCTTTGCTGCTGCTGAATTGCTCGGCCTGATCGCTTTCGCTGTTGCCATGATGATTCTGTACGCTCCACCAGCTGCTACGCCAGCTGAAGCAGTTGTTGTCGAAGCAGCTGCCGTTGAAGCGCCAGTAGCTGAAGAAGCTCCGGTAGCTGAAGCAGCTGAATGATTTGACGGCGGGCCGGCAAGTCCGGCCCGCCCCAAAATCGCCTATTTGCGTCTCGAAACATCGGGTGAATAATGCCTCAAATTAGTCAGCTTATGGAAGTTTACGGCAGCCAGTTTTTCTGGTTGCTGATCGTCATTGGTATCATCTATTTTGGCATCGCCAAGAATATGGTGCCAAAGATCAGCAAGACCGTGGATGACCGTCAAAAGCGGATTTCCGACGACCTCGCTGCGGCCCAGGCCGGGCAGGACAAGGCCGAGCAGATCGAAGCCGATTATCGCGCGAGCATCAATGATGCGCGGGCCGATGCCGTTGGCAAGGTCAGCGAAGCCAAGGCCAAGGTCGCCAAGAAAAACGAGGCAGCGATCAAACGGGCCGACACCGCTATCGCCAAAAAGGCGGATGAAGCGGATGCTGCGCTGAAAGAGGCGCAAAGCAAGGCATTGAAGGAAATCGAAGCTGTCGCGGCGGATGCCGCCCAGGCTATCGTCAAGACGGTATCCGGCGCCAAGGTTACGGCGGCGGAAGCAAAGAAGGCGGTCAAGGCGGCTTTCTGAGCGCCTGCTGAAGGAGATAGAATATGCTATTGACGATTTTGGCAGAAGGCGCAGGGACAGTCAGTCCACTGCAGGATCCGACATTCTGGGTTGCGGTTGGCGTGCTCGTCGTATTTGCGATCATGTTGTGGACGAAAGTCCCGAAGATCGTCGGCGGCATGCTTGACAACAAGATTGCCGAGATCAAGAAGACGCTCGATGAAGCGGCTGATCTGCGCAAGGAAGCGGAAGCGCTGAAGGCCGAATATGAAGCCAAGACCGCTGGCGCGCAGGCTGAAATCGAAGCCCTGATGGACAGCGCTGAAAAAGAAGCGGCCATCCTGGTCAAGGATGCCGAAGCGGAAACCAAGGCACTGGTCGCCCGTCGCAAGAAAATGGCGGAAGAAAAAATCGCTGCGGCCGAACGCTCGGCGATTGCCGCCGTTCGCGCCAAGGCGGCAACCGCTGCGACACAGGCGGCGGAATCGCTGATCGCTGCGCGGCACGATGCAGCAGCCGACAAGAGCCTGATCGACAAAGCCATCGGCGATATCGGCAAAACGCTGAACTGATCCTTTTCTCTCCCCGAGGGGGAGAGGAAGCATCTTGTGACTGGCAAAGCTCTGCCGGTCATCCTAGATATGCCTCATGTCCAAGGCCGACCGCCCCGATCATCCCAATGCCGCGTCCCGTTTAACGAGGACAAGGCCACCTATGCGGTGCGCGGGGAAGGGGATACGCCCGATCTCGAAGCCGGGATGGCGGCGATCCGTGAGGTCCTGAATACGCTTCCCACGCGGCCTGGTGTTTACCGGATGCAGGACCGGCGCGGCGACGTGCTCTATGTCGGCAAGGCGCGCTCGCTAAAGGCCCGCGTCGGTGCCTATGTGCAGATGAACCGGCTGCCGCAACGACTGATGCGGATGGTCGCGCAGACCCGCTCGATGACCATTGTCACCACCGGCAGCGAAGCCGAGGCCTTGCTGCTCGAAGCGCAGCTGATCAAGAAATTTCGGCCTGCTTACAATGTCCTGTTGCGCGATGATAAAAGCTTTCCTTTCATCCTGTTGCGCGACGATCATGATTTTCCGCGGATCACCAAGCATCGCGGCGCGCAGCGGGCCAAGGGACAATATTTCGGGCCTTTCGCCAGCGCCGGATCGGTCAACCGGACGATCAACGCGCTGCAGAAGCTGTTCCTGCTCCGCAGCTGCACCGACAGTTTCTTCAACAACCGGTCGCGGCCCTGTCTGCTCTATCAGATCAAGCGTTGTTCGGCGCCGTGCGTCGACCGGGTCAGCAAGGAAGACTATGCCGAACTGGTCAAGGATGCGCGCGATTTTCTCTCCGGTAAATCTACCGAGGTGCAGCAAAAGCTGGGCGGGGCGATGGAGAAGGCTTCCGAGAGCCTCGATTTCGAAATGGCGGCGGTCTATCGTGATCGCCTGCGCGCGCTGACCTTCATCCAGGGCAGTCAGGCAGTCAATGCCGCGGGCCTGCCGGATGCCGATATTTTTGCGCTGGCCGCCAAGGGATCGACCGTCTGCATCCAGGCGTTTTTCATCCGCGGTGGCCAGAACTGGGGCCACCGCAGCTTTTTCCCCGCGCACACGACCAATGTCGAGATAGAGGAAGTTTTTTCGAGCTTCCTGATGCAATTTTATGACCAGATGCCGCCGCCCAAGCTGGTGCTGCTCGACCGCGAATTGCCGGACGCGGAACTGCTGGCGGAAGCGCTAGGCACCAGGGCTGACTATAAGGTCAGCGTTTCGAAGCCGCAGCGCGGCGATCGGCGCAAATTGCTGGAACAGGCCAGCCGCAATGCGGAAGAAGCGCTGGACCGGCGCCTGGCGGAAACCTCGACCCAGGCCAAGATCATGCGCGAAATGGTGGACTTGCTGGAACTGGAGGCGGTACCGGATCGCATCGAAATTTATGACAACAGCCATATCCAGGGCACCAATATGGTCGGCGGCATGGTCGTTGCCGGCCCCGAGGGTTTTCGCAAGAACGCCTATCGCAAGTTCAATAACAAAATCCCGACATCGCGCCGGGCGACGATTTCGCCATGATGCGCGAAGTGCTCGAACGGCGTTTCTCCCGCGCGCAGAAGGAAGATCCTGACCGCGACAAGGGCGAGTGGCCCGATCTGGTTCTGATCGACGGTGGCAAGGGACAGATGAGTGCCGCGCGCCAGGCGCTGGCCGAAATCGGTGTGGAGGATGTCGTGATGATCGGCGTCTCGAAAGGCCCCGACCGCAATGCCGGACGGGAAACCTTCCATCTCCCCGACGGTCGCCAGATCAACCTGCCGATGAACAGTCCCGTGCTCTTCTATCTCCAGCGTCTGCGCGACGAGGCCCATCGCTTCGCTATCGGCGCGCACCGCGCCAGACGGGCAAAGTCGGTCGGGCACAGTTCGCTGGATGATGTGCCCGGCATCGGTCCGGCCCGGAAAAAGGCGCTGCTGCTGCATTTCGGCACGCGCGCGCCGTAAAGAATGCCTCGCTCGACGATCTGCAGGGCGCGCCCGGGGTGTCGGCAACTGTAGCGCAGAAAATCTACGACTATTTCCACGGCTAGATTATTTCGCCGTTAAAAAATCGACCTTTCTGACGGACCGTGACGCCCGTCACGAGCATCTTGCGGATGCCATTCCTATCATCCTAGCCGAATAGACCCGGAGGTTTCCATGGCAGGTATGTTGGTCGATGCAATCAAGGTTGGCGAGCTCGATTCCGCAGGCAATCCGGTGACCGCGGTTTACGCCAAGGTGTCCGGAATTTACGCGATTTATTGTGCTGGCGCGCACGTGATGGTGCATTTCGCCGACGCAGAAGATCTCGGCGTGGAGCAACGACTGTGTCTCGTGGCGGTCAATGACATGCGCGGAAAAATCGAAGAGCTGGTGTGCGATCTGCTCCGTCAGGGGGATGCCGAGGGACAGAATATTGTCACCGATATTCGGCGGCATCTTGCCTTTGCACTGCAAATCGCCCTGCAGGGACAGAAGGAAATCGCGCTGCTTCGCCTGACCCGGCTGCATGCGAGGCTGGTCGATCAGAAAGATTCCTCGGCCCGTCTATATTATCTGCTCAGCACCTTCGTAATCCTGCTGGCGGTGATCGCCCTGTCGTGGATTGCGACATCCCCCTTGTTCATCGACGATATCGACCGCAATGAGCCGATCTACCTGTTGTGGATCGCCTTTGCGGTGGGCGGCGTAGGCGCGTTTTTCTCGATTGCGATCGCCGTGCGCAGCCGCAAAATCCGTTCGGCAACCGTCTTGCGAGACAATCTTATCGACGGCGGGTTGCGGGTGCTGGTGGGCGCCATCTCAGCGGTCATATTGATCGATCTGGTCTTTCTGAAATATATGCAGCTCGATGTGGTCGGTGTGACATTCGATCGCGATCTGGGATGGCCTGAGGTGCTGGTGCTGGGCATTGTTGCAGGGTTTTTCGAACGCTTTGTTCCCGACATGCTGGGCCAGCTGAAGGGCAAAATGGAGAGTTCAGCAGAGACCAGTGCGCTCGCTGGTACGGCAGTTGCAGGTGGCGTTTCGCGCGATGAAAACTCGCCATATCGCGGCAATTTCCCTTTGCCGCCACCGAGTGCGCCAGCACCCGGATCTGTCGGCGGTGCCCATCAAGCAATCGAGGAGCAGGACGAAGTAGACGGGGAGTTTATCGACGGTTGTTGTGACCGACCGGTGAACTCCGGCCAGGAGGAGCCTGTGACCGATGACGTGGAACTGCCCACGGCCATCGGCGGTGTGGTGGAAGATATCGCAACCAAAGCCGGCAACGGGGAGGATTGAAATGGCCTATCAACTGACATGGATGCCGCGTGTCCTCCGGCAGGCCGGCCTCAAGGTCGCCGAGACTCCCGGCTGGATCGATCACGGCCGTGGCAATATGCGGCAGGTTCGGGGTGTAATCTGTCATCATACGGCGGGTGCGCGGAACGGAAACATGCCGTCCTCCGGGTGTTGGTGGACGGGCGGTCAGACCTGAAGGGGCCGCTATGCCATCTGGGGCTTGGCCGGGACGGGACCTATTATCTGATCGCCGCGGGCAGCGCGAACCACGCGGGTCACGGTCGCTGGAAAGGCTTTACCAATGGCGGCAGCGGTTTCATCGGGATCGAGGCGGAAAATGTCGGCGATCCGGCCCGTGAAAAATGGCCGGATGAGCAGATTGATGCCTATATCCGGGGCGTCGCGGCGCTGTTCGGCTATTTGAATCTGCCGCCCGAGCGATGCTGTTCCCACCGCGAATGGGCGCTTCCCTCCGGCCGAAAGGTCGATCCCCACAGCATCGATATGGATGATTTCCGCCGCAATGTCGGCTTGGCCATCGATGGAAGATTTGCGGGGCGGCCGATGATCCCGGCCATGGACCTGGCGCAGCGTCCGACCTTGCGGCGTGGTGCGCGCGGCGTGTGGGTCGAGCAATTGCAGACCAAGCTGGAGCTGAAAGCGGACGGTATTTTCGGTCCGCTGACCGAAGCGGCGGTCCGTCAGTATCAGCGCGACCATGATCTGGTCGGCGATGGTATTGTCGGCCCGCTGACCTGGGCTGCTCTGAACCCCTGATTATCGGCAGAGCGCATATTGTTTTCCGTAACGGGCCATTTTGGTCTACTGGGGAGACATGCAAATCCGCTGTAAAGAGGCCATTATCTGTTCGGTCCGCTCCCATGGCGAACATGGCGCAGTCGTCAGGGCGCTTACCGCGGAAAACGGCCTGATGTCCGGCTATGTGCGGGGGGCGCATTCGCGGACGATGCGGCCGGTTCTGATCCCTTCCAATATCGTGCAGGCAGACTATCGGTCGCGGACCGAGGATCAGCTGGCGTCGATGACGGCGGAGCTGCAACTGAGCCGCGGTCCGTTTCTGGGCGAACCGCTGGCCAGCGCGGCGCTCGACTGGGTGACGGCACTGACCGCCGCAATCCTGCCGGAAGAGCATAGCTATCCGCATCTCCATTCGGCTTTGTCCGCGCTGCTTGACGCGATCTGCGGCGCTCCGTCGGCCAAGGGCTGGGCGGTCGCCTGGTGCGCTACGAACTGCTGCTGCTGTCGGAACTGGGCTTTGGCCTGACGCTGGACAAATGTGCGGTGACGGGCTCGCAGGAGGATCTGGTCTATATCAGCCCGAAGAGTGCCACGGCGGTCAGCGCTTTTGCGGGTCAGGAATATAAGGAGCGTCTGTTGCCGCTTCCGGCCTTTCTGAAGGAACCGGTCACACCTGAATGGGAGGATATATTTGACGGCCTGCGCGTCACCGGATTTTTCCTCAAACGCCATTTTTTCGATGACCGCCGCAAGGACGTGATGGCGGCACGGTCGGTATTGGTCGATCGGTTGAAAAGGGTGGTTGCCTAACCGCGCGTTTCTCGGCAGGAACGGCGCGCTTACAGGAAGGAACTCTCATGCATATCGCAGTGCTCGCCGGAGACGGCATTGGTCAGGAAATCATGGTCGAGGCGCTGCGCGTGCTGGTGGCACTGGATTTGCCGAATCTCTGTCTCGATCATGCCGATGTCGGCGGCGTTGCCTATCGCAACCACGGCCATCCACTGCCGCCGGAAACGATCGAACTGGCGAAATCCGCCGATGCCGTGCTGTTCGGTGCGGTCGGCGATCCAGCCTGCGACAATCTGGAGCGCCATTTGCGCCCCGAACAGGCGGTGCTCGGCCTGCGCAAGGAAATGCAGACCTTTGCCAATCTGCGCCCCGCGAAAATGTTTCCGGGCATGGAAGATGCCTCGGGCCTCAAGCCGGAAATCGCGCGCACCATCGATGTGGTGATCGTCCGCGAACTCAACGGCGATGTCTATTTCGGCGAAAAGGGCATGCGCACAACCGCCGACGGCCTGCGGGAAGGCTATGACATCATGTCCTACGACGAGAGCGAAGTGCGCCGCATCGGTCATGTCGCGTTCAAGACCGCTATGGGCCGTGGCCAGCGGCTCTGTTCGGTCGACAAGGCCAATGTACTGGAAACATCGCAGCTGTGGCGCGACGTGATGATCGAACTGTCGGCCGAATATCCAGAGGTCGAGCTTAGCCACATGTATGTCGATAACGCGGCGATGCAGCTGGTGCGCAATCCCGGCCAGTTTGACGTGGTTGTGACTGGCAATCTGTTCGGGGACATTCTTTCCGATCAGGCCAGCATGTGCGTCGGCTCCATCGGCCTGCTGGCGTCCGCCTCGCTGGGCGAGAGCACAAAGGGTTTATATGAGCCAATCCACGGCAGCGCCCCGGATATTGCCGGGCAGGGGATCGCCAATCCCTCGGCGATGATATTGTCTGCGGCGATGATGCTGCGGCACAGTTTCGGCATGGAAGCGGAAGCGAGCCGGATCGAAGCGGCGGTTGCTGCCGTGCTCGCGAGCGGCGTGCTGGGTCACGATCTGGGTGGCAATGCTTCAACCACGGAAATCGGCGATGCTATTGTCGCGCAACTGACGGGCGGCTAGGATAGAATCATGAAAAGAAACACCGGCCAGAACCGCGACGTTACCAAGAACTGGCGTCCGGCGACGCAAGCGATCCGCAGCGGCACGATGCGCAGTGAATTTGGTGAAACATCCGAAGCATTGTTCCTGACATCGGGCTATACCTATGATTGTGCGGAGGATGCCGCCGCCCGGTTCAATGGCGAGCAGGCGGGCATGACCTATAGCCGCCTGCAAAATCCGACGGTGCAGATGCTCGAAGAGCGGATTGCGATCATGGAGGGCGCGGAAGCCTGCCGCGCGACAGCATCGGGCATGGCGGCGATGACCGCCGCCTTGCTCTGTCAACTGGAAGCGGGCGACCATGTCGTTGCCAGCCGCGCGCTGTTCGGCTCCTGCCGCTGGCTGACCGACAGCCTGCTGCCAAAATTCGGCATCGACACGACCGTGGTCGATGGCCGCGATATCGAAAATTGGGAAAAGGCGGTCACGCCGAAAACCAAGGTCTTCTTCTTCGAGACGCCGGCCAATCCGACGATGGATGTGATCGATATCCGCAGCGTCTGCGATCTGGCGCGGGCCAAGGGCATCACCAGCGTCGTCGATAATGCCTTTGCCACCAATGTGCTGCAGCGGCCGATGGACTATGGCGCCGATGTGGTCGCCTATAGCGCCACCAAGATGATGGACGGACAGGGGCGGGTCCTCGCCGGTGCGGTCTGCGGCACGGAAGAATTTATCGAAGGCCCGTTGCTCGCTTTCACGCGCAATACCGGTCCGACGTTGAGCGCATTCAATGCTTGGGTGGTACTCAAGGGACTCGAAACGCTTGACCTGCGTATCCGGCGGCAGAGTAATAACGCGCTCGAAGTGGGCCGGTTTCTGGAGCAGCGGGTGGAGAAAATCCTGCACCCGGGCCTGCCCAGCCATCCCCAGCATAATCTTGCGATGAGCCAGATGGAGGCCGCGGGACCGATCTTCTCGCTCTATGTCGGCGGCGGTCGCGCGCGAGCGCATGCTCTACTCAACGCATTGAATCTTATCGATATTTCGAATAATATCGGCGACAGTCGGTCGCTTATGTGCCACCCGTCTTCGACTACGCATCACGGGCTGGGCGAAGAGGCGCGAGTGGAAATCGGGATCACCGAAGACATGCTGCGGATCAATGTTGGTCTGGAAGATCCGGTCGATTTGATCGGCGACCTGGATCAGGCCCTTTCGTCTGTGGGGCTTTAACTCTATATCATGATCATGGAATCGTTCTTCCCCTTTGCTGAGACCACCGACGGGGTCACCGTACGCGTATCGGTGACCTTCCTGCCGGAACAGTCCGATGTCGACGGCAGCCGCTGGTTCTGGGCCTATCATATCCGGATCGAGAACCATCGCGACACCGCTGTACAGCTGTTGAGGCGTCACTGGCAGATCAGCGACGGGCGTGGTGGATTGCAAATGGTCGACGGCGACGGTGTGGTCGGCGAACAACCGGTCATCCAGCCGGGCAAGTCGCATGACTATGTATCCGGATGCCCGCTCTCCACGCCCAACGGAGCGATGGAAGGCCATTTCGTCATGGTTGGCAGCACGCCCCCGGCCTTCGAGGTCCGCATTCCGCATTTTCCTCTCACCGAACCGACAGTCGAGCAATGAAGCGCACCCATTTGCCATTGAACGGGCTGCGCGTGCTCGATGCCGCGGCACGGCATCTCAGCTTCACCAAGGCGGCCGATGAACTGGCGGTAACGCCGGCGGCGGTCGGACAGCAGATCCGGGCGCTCGAGGACATGCTCGGCGTGGTGATGTTCCGCCGGACGCCCAAGGGGCTCGAACTGACCGATGAAGCGGCAGCGGGACTGGATGCCCTGCGCTCCGGTTTCCTGCAGTTCGAGGAAGCCGTCCGCGCGATGCAATCGGGCCAGTCGTCGCACAAGCTGACGATTGCGGCGCCGCGCGACTTTACCCAGAAATGGCTCAACGAGAGATTGTCCCGTTTTTCCGCCGACAATCCGGACACCAGTTTCGCGCTGGTCGCGGCGGACAATGAAATCGATTTTACCGAGGCCAATCTCGACGTGGCAATCTGGCTGGGCGACGGGCCGGGACAACATGAGGGCAGGATGCTCGGCGATACCATATTCGTGAAGGTTGCCGCGCCGGGGCTCAAGGGCGGAAACAAGATTGACTGGCCGGGCTGCCCGATATCCGAAGGTGAGGAAACACTGATGCGGGTTGCCGATGGCGGTCTTGCAATCGAGGCGGCGGCCAATGGTTTCGGCTATGCTTGGGTACCGAAAATGCTGGTCCAGCGTGATCTGGTGGCGGGCCGCATCGAGATTATCGGCGAAGACAGCGTGTCCTCTCGTGGCTACTGGCTGATGGCGCCGCTTCCGCAGTGGCGGCAGAAAAAGGTGAAAGCGCTGGTCGAGGCTCTGGCCAACGCCTAGCCTTTCGGGCTTTTAACTATTGTTCTGCGAGCAGATTGACCAGGCGCGTGGTCAGGGCCAGCAGATCGCTTTCCTGCAATGATATCTCTTCGTTATTCCAGCTGACCGCGACGGCGTAATTTTTGCCTGCCTTCGATCGCAACAGGAAATTGAAGGATAAGACGCCGGGTTCCGATCCGCCCTTATAACCGAAATAGTCCCATTTTCCGGCCGCACCATGACCGATGCCGGGGTTGATCGCCAATATGGTCCGGCTTTCCTTGCTCGCGTTGTGGCGCATATAGTCGAGCAATCTGACGACGTCCGCCGGGGTGGCAAACCATTCCAGCTGATCGATGAAACTGGGGCGATGGGTCAATATCCGGAAATCGAGACTGTCCAGCGTCAGGGCGCTGTCAAAATCCGCCAGCAGCTTCTCGCGCCCGGCGGGATCGGCGCTTAGATATTGTTCCCGCCGCTCCGTGTGGACCGGCATTTTCAGGGCCGAGGCCTGACGTGTCATCAGCAGCGGGCGCAGTTCGTCGGGGTTGTGATGGCCGGCGGCGCGAACAATCCCGGCCAGATTGTCCTGTCCGATGATCCGGATCAATGTGTCGGTGGCGCTATTGTCGCTGATCGAGATCATCAATGTCGCCAGCGTGTGCAGCGTGACAGGGGACCGGTTGGGCCAGTCCTGGCTTATCCCCGAGGGATGGGATTTCGGCCCCAGCTCCACGACGTCTGACCATTGCCGTTCGCCCGCCTGTATCGCGCGGTCGAGTTCTGCCAATATATAGAGTTTGACCGCTGAAGCGATGGCATAGCGGCCGTCGGGATCAAGCGCGGCAACGGGCGGTAGGCCGGGTTCGTCCAGCGCCTGTACCAGCAGACCCTGACGCCCGGGCAGGGCATCGATTGCGGCCACGACCTCGTCGATATTATCGCCGATCGCCTCGAAGCCGGTCAGTTGCAACCCCGATATGCGATGCGGTGAACCAGTCTCCAGATCGATATTCACCGTTCCGATAGATCGCGCATAGCGAACCGTGAGGACCGCTGAATTGGCGTTTCGCGCATCGATCGACGATATTGCAAGCGGCTGCCCGTGCTGCTCCGTCACCTGCTGCACGATGGCGCGAAACCGGGTAGGGGGCACGGCGTTGCGGAAATTCTCGTCGAACACCACGGTCTCGATAGGCTCGCCCTGCAACAGGCGCAGCACATCATTGGCCCGAATGGATAGCTGGGGAGAGAGCGAGGATTGTGTTTGGGCCATTGCTGCGTCTAACGGGTGTGCGAGCGAAGCGGGGAGAAGGCAGATCGCGAAAACATATAGGAACCGCACGATAATCTCCCGCTGCTATTTTCGGTCAATTCCCGACTATTAGGCGTCGATCACATCCTCATCAAGGCTGGCGGCATTTTGCTGGATGAAATTGAACCGGTGTTCGGGATTCTTGCCCATCAGCCGGTCGACCAGATCCTTCACGCCCGCGCGCTGCTCATATTCCTGTGGCAGGGTGACCTTGAACAGCGACCGCGTGTCCGGGTCCATCGTCGTTTCCCGCAGCTGTGACGGGTTCATTTCGCCGAGGCCCTTGAACCGGCTGACGTCCACTTTCTTGCCCTTGAACGGACCATTTTCGATTTTCGCGCGGGCCGCGTCGTCCTGCGCATAATGGCTCTTGCCGCCGGCGCTGATGCGATAGAGCGGCGGACGGGCCAGATAGAGATGGCCGCGGCGGACGAGTTCCGGCATTTCCTGGAAGAAGAAGGTCATCAGCAAGGTCGCGATATGGGCGCCGTCGACATCGGCGTCGGTCATGATGATGATCCGTTCGTAACGCAAATTGTCGGGCTGGCAGTCCTTGCGCGTGCCGCAACCGAGGGCAAGAATCAGGTCGGCAATCTCGCTATTGGCCATGATTTTCGCGTTATTGGCGGAGGCCACGTTGAGAATCTTGCCGCGGATCGGCAGGATTGCCTGGGTCTTGCGTTCGCGGGCCTGTTTGGCCGAGCCGCCGGCGCTGTCGCCTTCGACGATGAACAATTCCGTGCCTTCCGGATCCCCGATAGAGCAATCGGTCAGCTTGCCGGGCAGTCGGACCTTGCGTCCTGACGTCGCGGTCTTGCGTTTGACCTCGCGTTCGGCCTTGCGCTTCAGCCGCTCGTCCATCCGCTCCATAACGAAACCGAGCAAAGCCTTGCCGCGATCCATATTGTCGGTGAGGAAATGGTCGAAATGGTCGCGTATCGCGTTCTCGACCAGCTTCGAAGCTTCCGGAGAGGTCAGCCGGTCCTTGGTCTGGCTCTGGAATTGCGGGTCGCGAATGAACACCGACAGCATCATTTCGCCGCCGGAGATGATGTCGTCGGCGGTCAGTTGCGACGCCTTCTTGATCTGCACCAGTTCGCCGAAGGCCCGCAGACCGCGCACCAGCGCATTGCGCAGGCCGGTTTCATGGGTGCCGCCATTGGGTGTCGGAATGGTGTTGCAATACCAGCTGTAGCTGCCGTCGGTCCAGATCGGCCAGGTGATCGCCCATTCGACCCGGCCCTGACTGTCGGGGAATTCCTGATTGCCGGCAAAGAAATCGGTGGTGACGCATTCGCGCCCGGCAAGCTGTTCCCGCAGATGGTCGGACAGGCCGCCGGGAAACTGGAAGACCGCCTCGGCGGGGACATCATCGCTGGCCTGGCTCTCGTCGCATTTCCAGCGGATTTCGACGCCGGCATAGAGATAGGCCTTGGAGCGGGCCAGCTTGAACAGGCGCGAGGCTTGAACCGGTTGCCTTCGCCAAAATTTCGGTGTCCGGGATGAACGATATGCTGGTGCCACGCCGGTTCTGGGTGGTGCCGACTTCGTCCAGCGTCGAGGTCGCGAGGCCTTTGGAAAAGGACTGGCGATACAAGGTCTTGTTCCGCGCCACTTCGACGATCGTCTCGGAAGACAGGGCGTTGACGACGGAAACGCCGACGCCGTGCAGGCCGCCCGATGTCGCATAAGCCTTGTCGGAGAATTTTCCGCCCGAGTGGAGGGTCGTCATGATCACTTCGAGCGCCGATTTGCCCGGGAACTTGGGATGCGGATCGACCGGGATGCCGCGCCCGTTGTCGCTGACGGTCAGACGGTTGTCGGTATCCAGCGTGATCTCGATCCGGCTGGCGTGGCCGGCGACCGCTTCGTCCATGCTGTTGTCAATGACTTCGGCAGCGAGGTGGTGGAGCGCACGCTCATCGACGCCACCAATATACATGCCGGGGCGTTTGCGGACAGGTTCCAGTCCCTCGAGAACCTCGATTGCCGAGGCATCATAGTCACCGGATTTGGATTGGCTTGGCGGGTTGGAACCGAACAGATCATCAGACATGTTCGATCCTATAAGAGCGCAGGAGTCACACTGGCAAGAGACTTATGATGTCTCTGGCCAGTGCGTTGAAAATTCTTGCAATTTGACGGGTTGTCTAGCGAACCCGCGGGCCGCCGAACGGCAGTGGCGGCGGTGCGCGACGGGCGCCGCGCGGCAATTGCGCCTGGAACGCGCGACCACAATGTTCGACGCAATAGGGGAAGCCGGGGTTCACTTCCTCGCCGCAGAAATGGAAGTCCGGCTCGCCGGGGTGATTGATCGGCCAGCGGCAGATCTTGTCATTGAGGTCGAGCAAGCTGGTCTTGTCGGCAATTTCCTCGCTCGGCTTGGCGGGAACCAGACGGCGCGGCGGTGCCGGTGGAATCGGCGCCTGCTGGTCGCCGGGACCCTGACGCAGGAAGCCGCCGGGGCCGACGGAAACAATCTTCGGGCCGTCATGCTTGGGCTGACGGGCCTGTTGTGCGGCATGGGTGCGGGCAGCCGGCGTTGGTGGCGGCATCGCGCGACGCGCCACATGCTCTTCCTTCGGCTTGGCAACCGCACCGGCCTTTGCCGGCGGTTTTTCGGTTTGGGCGCGGGTTTCGTGCCCTTTTTCGCTGCCGGCTTTGCTTTTACCGGAGAAGGACGCGACTTCAGGCCAAGGCGGTGCGCCTTGCCGATCACGGCATTACGGCTGACGCCGCCCAGTTCTTCCGCGATCTGGCTGGCAGTCAGGCCTTTTTCCCACATATTTTTCAGCGAATCGATACGCTCGTCTGTCCAAGCCATGCAAAGTCCTAATTATCTTGAGTTATGGGCGATATAGGGTCGACAGGGTGAATATACAACCACGATATTGGCGCGATATGGGGTTGTGATTGGCGCGGCGAGCCGATAGGCGATAGGCATATGCTCGACCAACCCGAAAAAGATCAGACGACCGGTTCACCGGTCCATGCGATGCAATTTGCCGAGCCCGGCGCGCCGATCATCCGCGGTGTCAACTGGGCCGGATTTCTGGCGCTCTACTGGAAAGAGGTCAGGCGCTTTGTCAAAGTCCAGCTGCAGACAATCTGGGCACCCTCGATCACGACCTTGTTGTTCCTGATCATCTTCACCGTTGCCATGGGGCGCGGCGATAGAACCGTATTGGGCGTGCCTTTCGCCGACTTTATCGCGCCCGGCCTTATCTGCATGGGCATGTTGCAAAATGCCTTTGCCAACAGCAGCTTCTCGATGTTGGTCGGCAAGATCCAGGGCACGATCATCGACTATCTGACGCCACCCCTCTCGGTCGGAGAATTGCTGGCGGCGCTTGTCGCTTCGTCGATGACGCGGGCCATATTGGTCGGCTTCGCGGTCTGGCTGGCGATGTTCTTCTGGCCGGGTGTCAATGTCGGGGTTTCCCACTGGTGGGCCGTCATCTGGTTTGGCCTGATGGGTGCCGCGATGCTTTCGCTACTGGGTGTGCTGACATCGATCTGGGCGGAAAAATTCGATCATGCTGCAGCGGTCAGCAATTTCGTGGTCGCGCCGCTGGCGCTGCTTTCGGGAACATTCTACTCGATCGACCGCCTGTCGCCGGCTTTTCAGGCCGTCAGCCATGTGAACCCCTTCTTCTACGCGATATCCGGCTTTCGCTATGGTTTTCTCGCCGAAGCGGATTCACCGGTACTGCTGGGCGCGCTGATCCTGCTGGCGATCAATATCGGACTGACGCTGCTCTGCTATTTCCTGCTGAAATCGGGCTGGAAGATCAAATCCTGACCGCGACGGAATAGACGCCGGACCGTCTAGTGTCGGTGGATCTGATGCAACTTGTACTTGCCGTTTTCGGTCGCTTGGAACAGCCGCGCGACATCGGGATGGCTGACCGGTTCGCCGCTGTCATCGGCCAAAAGATTCTGCTGGCTGACATAGGCAACATAGCTGCTGTCGGTGTTCTCGGCGAACAGATGATAGAAGGGCTGGTCCCTCGGTGGCTGCAGATCCTTCGGAATCGCCTCGTACCATTCCTCGCTATTGGCGAAGACCGGATCGATATCATAGATCACGCCGCGGAAATCGAAGATCCGGTGCCGCACGACATCGCCAATGGCAAAGCGCGCATCCAGAATGTCGGGCGTGTTGGGCGGCAGGGGATTGCCGGACTTGAATGGATCTGTTGAGTTCATGCTCACAATTTAGGCGCTTCGCGATCATATGCAAGCGCCGCTTCGGGTTTCTGCTCCGGTTCATCGGGGGGGAAGGCCAGGCCGGGCCTGCTGGAACAGACGCGCGCTCGCCAACCTGTAGGCTCGCCGCGTACCATCGTCGAATCCTGAACAGCACCGGCTGAATTTCTACCAATTGCGCGCGCCGAGGGCGCACTCGCAAAACTGAATAATATATAGTAATATCAAATGCTTAAAATGAAATCAGGATTCTTATTGCAAATGCAAATGATTCTCAATAGTAGGTGGCGCATTATCGGAATGTGAGGGAAATTCATGCGACTATTGAAATCTGCCATCCTGTGCGCGAGTGCGCTTGCTCCATTGCCGGCCTTGGCTGCCAGTGAAGACGCGGATGCCGAGCAACGGACAATCATCGTCACCGGAGCGCAGGAAGAAGGTTTTACTGCGACCAAGACCGACACGCCGATTATCGAGACGCCGCAACCGATAACGGTGATCGACGACGAGCTTTTCCTCGCCCAGGGCGCAATCAGCATCGGCGACACTCTCAACTATGTCGCCGGCGTAACAGCCAATCCCTACGGGCCGGACAGCCGGGTCGACGGCGCCTTCGTCCGGGGGATAACCGCGCTCCAGTTCCGCGACGGCATGCGCGACATTTACAGCTTTTACGCCAGTATTCGCGCCGATCCTTATAATTTTGACCAGGTTGAGCTGGTCCGTGGTCCGGCCTCGGTTCTGTTCGGCCAGGGTGCGCTTGGCGGGATCGTCAACCTTGTATCCAAGCGGCCCGAGTTCGAGGCGAGCGGCGAAGTGTCGCTGCGCTATGGCTCGTTTGATCGCAAGGAAGCGCTGGTTGACCTTACCGGTCCGCTCGGTGATACGGTTGCCGCCCGGATCGTGGCGCGCGTTCGCGACGCCGACACGCAAACCGATTATGTGCCGGATGACCGCGTGATGGTCTCGCCCTCGATCACCTTCAAGCCGTCCCCCGATACCGATATAACGTTCATCGGCCTGTACCAGGAAGATGACAGCGGTTCGACATCGCAATTCCTGCCGCTGGTCGGGACAATCCTCCCCAATCCCAACGGTCAGCTGCCGAACAGTCTGTTTGTCGGCAAGCCCGGCTGGGATCGCTATGACGGCCGCCTGTTGCAGGGGACCGCGCTGTTCGAACATCGCTTCGGCGACACCGCCAAGCTCAACCTCAAGGCGCGCTATATCGACAGCGATCTGGAGTATTTCACCCATTATCCGAACAATTATTCCAATCCGACCAATCCTTTTCTGGACGCGGACCAGCGGATAATCGGCCTTTATGTCGACGGCAGCATCGCCCGCATGGAAGTCTTCTCGACCGACAATAATGTCCAGTTCAACTTCAACACCGGTTCGAATATCGAGCATACCCTGCTGGCCGGCGTCGATTTCAGCTTCAACTCGGTCTACAAGACCGGTGGCTTCGGTTTCGAGGCGATCGATATCTATGACATCGATTATGCATCGCTTTCCGATTATGGCGGCGGGCTTCCGACACCGACCTATGTCGCCGAGGATGTCGACCAGGACCAACTCGGCATTTACGTGCAGAACCAGATGCGCTTCTTTGACCGCGTCTCGATCGTGCTCGGTGCCCGGCGCGACTGGACGAGCGCGCAGAGCATGGGCGGTGCCACCCGCGAGGATGCGGCCACGACCTTCCGCGCCGGCATAATCGCCGAACTGGTCGAAGGCGTCTCGCCTTTCTTCAGCTACACCGAGAGTTTCGAACCGATCGCCGGAACTGCCAGCGACGGCAGCGCCTTCATTCCCAAGGCGGGCCGCCAGTTCGAGGCGGGGATCAAGTTCCACCCGGCCGACAATATCCTGATGACCGTCACCGGCTATCATATCAAGGAAAGCAACCGGCCGGTTTCGGATGACAGCACGACCGATCCGTTCGACTAGGTCCAGATCGGGTCGATGACGTCAAAGGGTGTCGAATTCGAGGGCAATGTCTCTTTGCCAGGCGAATTTACCGTGATCGCAAACGCCAGCTATAACGAGGCGGAAGTGGACGGCACGGGGCACCAGCTCGACAATGTGCCGAAATTCAACGCCTCGCTCTGGACGACCAAGGGCTTCGCGCTGGGCAATGACACCAGGCTGCTGCTCGGCGGCGGTGTGCGCCATGTCGGCAAGCAGCGGTCGTTCGGACCGGCCTTTCCCGACGGCGTTCTGACACCCTCCTACACGCTGGTCGATATGCTGGCGGAAGTGACTTACGCCAACTGGAGCTTTGCGCTCAACGCCACCAACCTGTTCGACAAACGCCATTATTCGGCCTGTCTGGCGCGCGGCGATTGTTTCGTGGGCAGCGAACGCAATATCATGGGCACGGTAAGCTACCGTTTCTGATGGCGGATGAGATGCTTTTCGCTGCCGGATCGGCAAGCGCGGTTGCCGCCATATTGGTCTTGCGCGTTTCCTGGGCGAGACCGGGCCGCTCGCGGCTTCTGAACGCCGCCGGCTGGTTGCTTCTCGCGATTTCCGTCGCTGCGGGATCGGCCTTGGCCGGAGCGTGGGGCATAACGGTCATGGCGCTCTGGGCGATGGGAGCGGCGTTCGTCCTGCTCGCCGTCGCTGCCTGGAAGTCGCCACCGGCCAGACGCAAAGCGTCCAGCCGCAGGGCAGGGATGCTGCCCGAGGCCGGTGAGCCGTTACGGCTCGGGGGCCGGGTGATTACCTTTCTTCTGATCGTGCTCGGCGCGATGATTTCATCGATCGCCCTTGCCATCACCACGCGCTGGATTGCCTTGCTGGCCGGTGCCGCCGAAGCCAATGCCAATGTGCTGGCCTTGTTCGCGGCGCCGCTCGGCTGGACAATTTTGGCCTTTCTCATCCTGATGACCGACAGCCGCAGACGCCAGCTGGTCATTCTTTCCATTCCGATCGCCACTGCCATTCCGGCTTTCGTCACAGGAGCCCGCTATGAGCGCCGCCATCGAACCGGGGACGGTCAAAAAGTCTCTTTCCGCCCATGCAGCCATTGGTCTGATCGCCGGTGCGCTGCTTTATATTGTCTCGCTGACCGGCACGGTTGCGGTATTCTATCAGGAACTGCAACGGGTCGAGCAACCGAATGCACCCGAAATGGCGTCGATACGCCCGAGGCGGTGCAGCGCGGCGTCGAGGCTGTTCTCGCCAGCGAGGCAGGCCAGCCGAGCACGACCCATCTTTATGTCCACCTTCCGGACAAGGAACTGCCGCGCACGGCGGTTACCACGGACACGCAGGCGGTCTATCTGGCGCAGGATGGCAGCATTGCCGGACCCGAAGAGATCGCCTGGTCGGACTTTGTCGTGAAGCTCCATTATACGCTCAATCTGCCAGTGCTGGTCGGGATCACCATCGTCGGCATATTGGGCGTAATGATGCTGGCGCTCGCGGTCACCGGCGTCGTTGCCCATCCGCGTATCTTTCGCGACGCCTTTCGTCTGCGCGCCCGCAACGACAGCGGTGTGGGGCTGGCCGACTGGCACAATCGCCTGAGCGTCTGGACCTTGCCCTTCTCCGTCGCGATCGCGCTGACCGGCGCGCTCATCGGACTGGCCAGCATTACCGCTTATGCTGTCGCCGCAGACGATTATCAGGGGGATGTCGAAGCGGTTTACGGACCGATTTTTGGCGAGGAAGGCGAAGCCGATCCGCGGCCCGCAGCAGTCCCCGATGTAGCGGCTGCGCTCGAGCATATGGCCGACGCCTATCCCGAACTGAACCTGACCTATGCCATTCTCCACGACCCGATGACCAAGGGCCAGCATGTCCAGATCGTCGGCGAGCATGACCGGCGGCTGATCTTCGGTGAATATTACGCGTTCAGCGCCGACGGCACATTTGAACATACGGCCGGTCTTGCGGACGGCGACTGGGGACAGCAGGCCGCTGCCTCGACCTATCAGCTACATTTCGGAACCTTTGGCGGTCTGCCGGTGAAACTTGCCTATCTGTTGTTCGGCGCGGCGCTGACGGCAATCTGCGCCACCGGTACCTATATCTGGCTCGGCAAGCGCAGACGCAGAGGCATCGAGGAGCCCCGCCTCCGGGGCGCTGGAACGGCGTCATCATCGGCACGCCTCTGGTTCTGGCGATAACGCTGCTGGCGCGGTTCGCCTTCGGCAATGACTTTCCTTTTGCTATCGCCTTCTGGATCGGCTTGCTGGTCGTGGTTCTGGGCTATGCGGAAATGTTGAAACGCAAAGCCGCCAGCTGATCGCGGGCCGCATCCCCGTTGTTGAGCCCCCCGGAATGCAAAGGGCGCGTCAGACTATAGTCTGACG
>NZ_PYIA01000150.1:0-17100 GCF_013265645.1 Sphingopyxis sp. BSNA05
CTTTATGAGTACACAACCTAGTCGCAGCTGGATGAGGGTGTACTGAGCTTCTCTTGGCGCGCTCCATCACCGGCAGAACGCCCTCATCCAACTTTGCCTAGTCGCTAAAGCGACAAGGCGTCATATCCTTCTCCCTCACGGGAGAAGGATGCCCCTGCCTTGGGTCATTGCGACACCGGCGCAGGCGGGGGGAGGCCCACAGATATCATCCTCGACCGGTCAAACTATTCCGGATCAAATGACGCCTATCCCATTGAAACAATATCGAATTTTCTTCTGCTCTTAATCTTGAATTTCCGCAGCCGGAAACCAATTATAGGCAATAGGTCCGGACCGGATCTTTTCGGGCCGGACCTGCGTTCAACCTATTAGCAAAAGGAAATGAGATATGAATATGCGAAATCTGATTCCCTGGAGCCGGCAGGACGACCGCTTGCCGGCAATCATGCAGGATAATGACAGCAGCCCGGTCACCAGCTTTCGGCGCGAGATTGACCGGCTGTTTGACGATGCGTTCCGCGGCTTTGGCAGCGGGTCGACTTTCCGCCAGACGTTCAGATGGCCGTCGATTGAAGTGTCGGAACAGAAAAACGAGGTTCGGCTGGTCGCCGAAATTCCCGGCCTGTCAGAGGATGATATCGAACTGACGGTCAAGGATGGCGTGCTGACCCTGAAAGGCGAACGCCGCCACGAGGAAGATCAGCGGGACGGCTATTCCGAACGCTTCTATGGCCGGTTCGAACGGCATATCGCGCTGCCGCAAGGCGCCGAGGAAGACAAGGCCAGCGCCGACTTCCACAACGGCATGCTCACCGTGACCATCCCCTATTCGGGCGAAGGCACATCGGGACACAGGATCCCGATCAACGTCGGCAGCCGCCATTGATGGCGAGGAGAAGCTGGCCATATCGGCCGGCTTCTCGCTTCCGGTCCATATAAATATCCAGCCTGCAGTGGGGCGACGGCTTTCGCCCGGCCTTCCAGAATCATTCACAATCCGGGAAACTCCGTCTCCCGTGAGGGAGAAGCTGCTTGTCGGGCAAGGGCCTCTGCCTTCCGTCATTGCGACCCCGGCGCAGGCCGGGGGAAGCAATCCAGAGCCGCGCGCGCCGCATTGGATTGCTTCGTCGCCCTGCTCCTCGCAATGACAGACTCCGAAATGGGTGGGCTTGTTGCACAATTCCCTGTCCTACACTGCGTCGACTGTGATAATCCCTTCTCATGCCCAATCGCAATTATCCCGACAAAACGCGCCAATTTCTACGCCTTTCGCACCAAAAGCTTTTTCTCCTTTAGGGGGTGTGACCCGTGTGACCCTGATCTTCTTTGCAACGGATATTTTATGACCGACAGTCTCCTCACCACCGCCCGCGATATTCTTGCCAGGCTGATTGCCTTCGACACCACGTCGCGGAACAGCAATTTGCAGCTGATCGCATGGGTCGAGGATTATCTGGACCGGCACGGCGTGTCATCAACCCGCGTCGTCAATGAAGATGCGTCCAAGGCCAATCTCTATGCAAGCGTCGGCCCCGCGGTCGAGGGTGGGATCATATTGTCCGGGCATAGCGATGTCGTGCCGGTCGACGGGCAGGACTGGCAAAGCAATCCGTGGACCGTCGACGAGCGCGCCCTTGATGGGCAACGCCTGCTGCACGGACGCGGGACCTGCGATATGAAGGGGTTTATCGCGCTGGCATTGGCCGCCGTGCCCCTGTTCAAAAACGGATCGAAGCCGGTGCATCTGGCGATCAGCTATGACGAGGAAGTCGGCTGCCTCGGCGCCCCGGCGATGATCGGGGAAATGGCGGCAAAGCTGCCGAAGCCGGCGCTGGCGATCATCGGCGAGCCAACGATGATGAAAGTCATCACCGGCCACAAGGGGATCACCGTTCACGAGGTCGAGATACTCGGCCACGAAGCGCATAGCAGCCTTACCCATCTCGGTCTGTCCGCGAATATGGTGGCGGTGGAGCTGATGCATGATCTGGCTGAGCTCGCCCGCAATCTGTGGGAAAATGCCGATCCGCAATCGCCTTTCATGCCGCCGCACGCAACGCTGACCATCGGCCGGATGGAGGGCGGAACCGCGGCCAATATCCTGGCCCGCCGCGCCCATTTTGTCTTTGACCTGCGTTGCCCGCCCGACGTCGATCCGGAAGCCGTGCTCGCTCCGTTCAAGGCCAAGGTCGCGGCCCTCGATCGTGAAATGCGCGGGGCCTTTCCCGAGGCCGGCGTCACCGTCACCCGCGTGTCCAACGCCCCGCCGATGACTCCGGCCGGCTCTGCAGAAGCCGAGGCCTTTGTCCGCCGCCTGACCGGCGACAACAGCCCGTCCGGCGTGGTCTCATACGCAGCCGAGGCCGGACAATTCCAGCAAGCGGGTTTTGCCACCGTGATTTGCGGTCCCGGATCGATCGAACAGGCCCACCAGCCGAATGAATATCTGGCGGTCGAGCAATTTGCGCGCGGCGCGGATTTCATGGTCCGGCTGGCAGAAGCGCTGGCCTAGCACGGGAATGTTGATCCGTTCGTCCTAAGCCTGTCGAAGGACCGGCCTGTTCGCACTCGTCCTTCGACAGGCTCAGGACGAACGGATCGCTGTCACTCCAGAATAACGCTACGGCATCGCCGATATTTGTAAAATCGGCAGAAAACAGCTATATTGAGGGGAGGAAAGGATCGCATCATGCCCGCTGTCAAAGCCGCCAGACCGAATGAGATTTTCACCCCTGAAGAGTGGAAGGCGCTGACTCGCGTGTCACGCTGGCACGGTCTGTGGCTGTCGATTCACGCCTGGCTGATGGTGGCGCTGGTTACCGGCGGCACGGCCTTGCTCTGGCAATGGCACTGGCTGGCCGGCCTGATCGCCACGCCGCTGGCGCTGGTGCTGGTCGGCGGCCGGCAGCTCGGCCTGTCGATCCTGATGCACGAAGGCGCCCATGGCCTGCTCCACCCGAAACGCAAGACCAACAATTTTCTCGGCCAGTGGATCACCGGGTCGGCGACCGGCAGCGACCTGCACAGCTATCGCGCTATCATCTGACCCATCACCGTTTCACCCAGCAGAGTGAAGATCCGGACCTTGGCCTGTCGGCGGCTTTCCCGACGACGCCCGCCAGCATGAAGCGCAAGGTCATCCGCGACCTCACCGGGCAGACCTTCTTCAAGCAGCGCAGCAACCAGTTCGTGGTGGCGTGGAAGGGCCTGAAGGCGATGCTCACTCCGTTCGTCCTGAGCCTGTCGAAGGACGAGGATGCGCGCCGTGCGTACTTCGACAAGCTCAGCACGAACGGGAACGGAAACGCGACACCTCCGCCGGAACCCCGCTCAATCGCAACGGAGCCGCTGGCGTGGCTGCGCCCGTGGTCGATCTGGAGGGTGCAAAGCGCACCACACGGACGGTCGGACGCTTCCTGCTGATCCAGCTTATCGTGCTGCTGGTCAGTCTGGCGACGCTGGGCATCATTCCCTTCCTGATCTGGCTGGCGGCGCTGGCGACCAGCTTCCAGTTGATTCTGCGGATCCGCAATATCGCCGAACATGCCTGCACCACCACCGGCGGCGATGACCCGTTCAGCCATGCGCGGACCACCAAAGCCAATATGCTGATGCGGATGACGCTGGCGCCCTATTGGGTCAATTATCACAGCGAACATCATCTGTTCATGGGCGTGCCCTGCTACAATCTGCCCAGGGCGCACGAACTGCTGATCGCCAAGGGCTATGGTCCGCGCATGACGATCGCCAACAGCTATGCCGAGGTCTTGCGGACGGTGACGCGCCCGGTTGCTGCCTAGGCCGACTGCACCGCCCTCTTGATCTCGCCAAGATCGGCCTCGAGCTTCGCGATCTTCTCGAGCATCAGCAGGTCGATTTTCTCGTGCAGGCGGATGATGTCGAGCTCGGCGCGCAGATTGACTTCATAGTCATGGGCGGCGGCGATCCGGTCCTTGTTGGAGGCGCGGTTCTGGCTCATCATGATGATCGGTGCCTGAACGGCGGCCAGCGTCGAGAGCATCAGGTTGAGGAAGATGAAGGGATAGGGATCAAAGGCGGCATCGAACCGGGTCAGTATCTCCGAGTTGAGCAGCATCCATCCGAACAGCACCACCGCAAAGGTGATGATGAAGCCCCAGGAACCGCCAACCGCCGCCACCTTGTCGGACAGACGTTCGCCGAAACTGGTCTGCTCGTCGGCCAGCATCCCGGCATCGTCCGCGACGATCTCCCGCGATACGATCGCTTCGAGAACGCCCCGCTCTTCGGGAGACAGCGCCGTCAGCGGCTTGTTGAGCAGTTGCTCGCTGAGTTGCTCGACCGTGCGCTTTGCCATCCCAAACTCCCCGTTGCCGTACCTATGTGCCGGACATGATCCTAGTCCCGGACGAACCGGTGCGCCGAGCGGTCCTTGTGCGTCTTCGCCGGGTCAAAGACCTCGCCGTTCATCGCGATATAGACGCCGTGCGGCAATGTCTGGGTCGCGGCGAGGGCAAAACCGACGTTGAACTGGGCATCGCTCACGCGCAAGGACGCGGGCTGCATCGAACCCGTCAGCACGATCGTCTTGCCGCTGATGTCGGACAGCACCCGCGCCGTGTCGACCATCGTGTCGGTGCCATGGGTCACCAGGATCTTGTCGGCATCGCTCGCGGCAACCGCCTCGTGGATCGCGGCCCGGTCCGCATCGGTCAGTTCGAGACTGTCCTTGCGCATCAGCTGCGTTACCCGGTGGGCGACAAAGACGTTGTTCTCCTGCAACATGTCGGGCAGCGCCGTCGCCCCGATCTGATATTCCGACAAGGCATCGAAATAGACCTTGTCGATCGTCCCGCCGGTGGTGAAAATATCGATCATGAGGACGCCAGGGCTTCGGCAATCAGCTTGCGGCTATTGGACAGGCCATAAAGCGCAATGAAGCTGCCCATGCGCGGGCCCTGCGAAGAGCCGAGCAGAGTCTCGTACAGCGCCTTGAACCAGTCGCGCAGATTGTCGAAACCGCCCTCCTTGCCGATGGCATAAACGATATTCTGGATGTCCTCGGCCGGTGCATCCTCTGGCAGCGCCGCCAGCTCGCGGTCCAGCCGCTCCAGCGCCGCCACTTCGACGCCTTCCGGTTTCCGCCGGTGCAGCGTCGGAGCGATAAAGTCCTTGTGATAGGCCATCGCATTGCCGATCAGCTCGTCGAGATCGGGATAGCGCTCCGGCGTCGCGTCCGGCGCATATTGCCGCAAATAGGCCCAGATCTGCTCGCGATCCGCATCGCCCATCACGCCGACCAGATTGAGCAGCAGGCCGAAGGTGACCGGGATCGTATCGGTTGGCACGTCGCCATTGTGAACATGGTGCACCGGATTGCCGAGCCGCTTGTCTGGCGCCTGGTCGTGCCAATTGGCGCGGAACTGGAAATATTCGTCCACCGCCTTGGGTATCACGCCCATGTGCAATTGCTTCGCCGACTTGGGCTCGCGGAAGATATAGAAAGCGAGGCTGTTCTCGGAACCATAGCGCAGCCATTCCTCGAGGCTGAGTCCATTGCCCTTGGACTTGGAGATCTTCTCGCCCTTCTCGTCGAGGAACATCTCGTAGATCAGGCCCTCCGGCTTGCGCGCGCCCAGTACCTTGGCGATCTTGCCCGACTGCACGCCGCTGTCGGTCAGGTCCTTGCCGTACATTTCATAGTCGACGCCGAGCGCGGTCCAGCGCATCGCCCAGTCGACTTTCCACTGCAGCTTGGCGCCGCCGGTTAGAGCATTATGCTCGATCATCTCGCCGTCATCCTCGAACCGGACAGTCCCGGCTTCGGCATCGACGATCTCGACAGGCACCTGCAGCACATGGCCGGTCTTGGGGCTGATCGGCAGGATCGGCGAGTAGGTCGCCTGCCGTTCCTTGCCCAGGGTCGGCAGCATGATATCGAGTATCTGCTGGTTGCGGGCGAGAACGAGCTTCAGTGTCTCGTCGAACGCGCCACTCTGATATTGCTCGGTCGAGGAGATGAATTCATAGTCGAAACCGAACTGGTCGAGAAAATCCCGCAGCATCGCGTTGTTGTGCGCGGCAAAACTCTCGAACTTCCCGAACGGATCGGGCACCTGGGTCAGCGGCTTGTGCAGATGTTCGGCCAGCATCTCCTGATTGGGGACATTGGTCGGAACCTTGCGAAAGCCGTCCATGTCATCGCTGAACGCGATCAGCCGGGTCGGGTTGCCGGTCAGCGTCTCATAGGCATGGCGCACCATCGTGGTCCGCAGCACTTCGTTGAACGTGCCGATATGCGGCAGGCCCGAGGGACCATAGCCGGTCTCGAACAGCATCGGCTCGCCACCCGGTTTCGGTGCCGGTGCGCCGCGCTCGCCGCGATAGCGTTTGAGCAGCTTGCGGGCTTCCTCGAACGGCCACGCTTTGGAATTTTCTGCTGCTTCGCGATAATCGGTCACAATTTGTCCTTCTCAGTCAATGCTGCGCAAATAGTAGCCTTAGCCTATATGGCAAGGTAGAACGCAACAAAAGCGGGAGATTGAACATGGCAATGCTGATTACGGGGGTTCTGCTGTGGAGCCTGGTCCATTTGATGAAGTCGGTAACGCCGGGCCTGCGCGCCTCTATCCAGGGCGCGATCGGTGAAGGCCCGCACAAGGGTCTGGTGGCCCTGTTGTTGCTGATGTCTCTCGCCCTGATGATCTTCGGCTGGCGCGCGACTCCGGCAGAATTTGTCTATGATCCGCCCGCTTGGGGCCGCCATGCCAATATGGCGCTGATGTTCGTGGCGATCCTGCTGCTGGGCGCTGCGCAGGGTTCGTCCCGGATCAGACAATGGATCCGCCATCCGATGCTGACCGGCGTTCTGATCTGGGCATTCGGCCATCTGCTGGCCAATGGCGACAACAAGTCGCTCGTGCTATTCGGCGGTCTCGGCCTATGGGCGCTGATCTCGATCATCACCATTTCCCGCAACGAAGGCGCATGGGTAAAGCCCGCCAAGATCGCTACAGCAGGCCGCGAATTGCTGAGTCTGGTGATTGTGGCAATACTCTATGCCCTGCTTTTCTGGGCGCATCCGTTTCTGTCCGGCGTTCCGCTGATCACGCGATAGCAGATTTTGAGTTCGGCCTTATAAAATGTTCGGAAAGCAGAAGTTGCCTGCGCAATCTTCCCGTCTCTCGGACGAGGAACGCACCCGTCGGCTAAATAGCGAAAGTATAAAGTGGCAGTGTGCTTATCGACCGCATCATTTCTGGCTGGGCTTGATACTGGCGTCAGTTTTTCTATCGGCCTTCACAGCGGTCTGGGCTTATGTCTGGACCAACGGAATGGACACCACCCTGCGTCTGGGATCCCCCTTTTCCAATATGGAACTGGATATTGGAGACACCGGCGCGACGATCTTCAAACTGCTGATGCTACTGATCCCGCTGTCGATAATTGCGAAAATAGTTCTGGGGACATTTCGCCTCTTCAAATCGTCGATAAAAATCACGGATAATTTTCTGGTTCATGATATGAACGGAATAAAATTGGCATGGGAATTTGCAGACATACAGCGGGCAGAACTCGTTCCGCTTACGAAGGGCCGATCCCGGCTGACGTTCATATTCATCCAGAAGAATAGCAAGGGTGACCATGATACTTTGGAAACGACGGGAAAATTTGATCCGGCCTCGCTCCGCTCCGCGCTTGCAAATGCTCCGTTCGAACTGGACTTTGATCCATCATTGGACATTTTCCGGCGTGGTGAAGGTGAAGGCGGGCTGGCTCCCGGAGAACCGGTATATTGGTCGCAAAGGCTCGGGATCGGAGCCATTCAGAACAATCATGTGCTGACCTTTGTGGCGTTTCTGATTGTCTTTTCTCTTTTCGTTCTTTGGATGGCAAAAGCTTCGACGTCGCGTTTCCTATCGATTGAATATGACGGCCCGATGGGCTGGATATGGGAACTGAGCGGCTATATCATGGCGTACAGTTTGCCAGTCATCCTTCTGGGCTTTCCGCTTCTCGGTGCATTTTTGGCCGTACGCAAACCCTTGCATGATCTGATTGCAGTGATGTTCGGCACGACCATCGTGACGGATCGCCGCATCATCACAACCAAAGCATTTGGTGATGAAATCTATCATTCAATCGACAAAGAGATCATCACCGACGCTGCTTTCGTGAAGCAGCGTCGGTTTGGAAGCTGGATATTGGTTGAAACAAAGACAATCGATGACGATTCTTCCGATCCGCTTTATACCAAGATACACTATACAGGCGTACAAGATCCGGAAACGGCAGTCGATGCGATTAGGAAAATGGCCAGATTGTGAATATCGCACTCCCCTATCCCGCGCTGCACGCCAGCCATAGCGGCATCTGGATTTGCTCGAGCAAGGGCGAAACCCGTGCGATCGGCAAGGGCGAGGCGATCGGGCGCGTGGCGGAAACGCCCCACATCCTGCTCAATGCACCGCTTCTGGGGCAGCGGCTGGGCTATCCCGATCTCTCGGGGCTGGACCTCCTCGAGCTTTACGCTTTCATCCACCCGGCGCAATTTGTGGTGCCTACGCCCTCTGGCTTGGCCAAGACCCTGGGCCTGGCTCCGCCGGATCAGGAGGCCGATATCGCGGCTTTCTATAGGCAAGCGGCGAGCCTGCTGCTGGACGGGCTGGAAGCGCCTTTCTGGAAAGAGCGCGAAGGCGCGTGGAGCAGCGCGCAGGCACTCTACCGGCTGCGCTGGCCCTGGGCGCAGGAGGTCGGCAAAAGGCTGACCAAACCGGTGGAGACCGAACGCTGGCTATTCTCGAAACTCGACGAATGGGAAGAAGAGTCCCCGCGCCCCGCGCCCCGTTCGATCACCGTTGACAAGCAGGAAACGCTGGCCACGCTCGACGCTCTGACCGGTGAAGGATCGGAAGAGCGGGAGGGCCAGAAAAGCTACGCCGCCGCGGTCAGCGAGATATTCAATCCGCGCAAGATCAGGGCGCGCCCAATATGCTGCTCGCCGAAGCCGGCACCGGCATCGGCAAGACGCTCGGCTATCTTGCGCCCGCTTCGCTCTGGTCCCGCCAAGCCGGTGGCGCGGTATGGATTTCCACCTTCACCAAGGCGCTGCAACGCCAGCTCGACCGGGAAACAAGGCGCATCTATCCGGACGAGGATACTTTTCGGCGGAAGGTCGTGGTGCGCAAGGGAAGGGAAAATTATCTATGCTTGCTCAATCTGGAGGATGCGCTGCAAGGCGGCTTTGCCGGGCGGGCCGCGATCCTTGCCCATCTGGTCGCGCGCTGGGCCGCCTACAGTAAAGATGGTGATATGGTCGGCGGCGATTTGCCCGGCTGGCTGACCACATTGTTCCGCCGCAATGGCGCCACGGCATTGACCGACCGGCGCGGCGAATGCGTCTATGCCGGTTGTCCGCATTATCGCAAATGCTTCATCGAAAAAGCCGCCCGCGCCAGCCAGCAGGCCGACATCGTCATCGCCAATCATGCGCTGGTCATGGTCAACGCGGCGCGGGGACGCGAACAGCAGAACCGGCCGACAAGGCTGATCTTCGACGAAGGCCATCATCTGTTTGACGCCGCCGATTCGATGTTCGCCGCGCGCCTGTCCGGACAGGAAACCATCGAAATCCGCCGCTGGGTCATCGGCCCGGAGTCCAAAACCGCGGTCGCCGGCGCGGACTTGCCGCGCGGCTCGCCGATCTCGCGTCCTATGACGAGGAGGGCGGTCGGGCGATTGAAAGCGCCCGCCAGGCCGCCGAAGCGTTGCCCGGTGACGGCTGGCTGCAACGGGTAGCCGAGGGCGAGCCCTATGGGCCAATCGAGACTTTGCTGCAGGAAGTGCGCGCCATGGTCTTTGCCCGCGACGAAAGCCAGAGCGCCGACGCCGGCTATAGTCTGGAAACCGAGCTGACCGACATCAAGGGCCCGATGATCGACGCCGTCGCCAATGCCGCGACTGCGATGGACGCGCTGCTCAAGCCTCTGGTCCGGCTGGGACAACGGATCGAACATCTGATCGAGGAAGGGCCCGACTGGATGGACGCGCAGGCCCGCGCCCGGATGGAAGGCGCGCTGTCGAGCCTTGGCTGGCGCCGCGACACATTGACGAGCTGGCTTTCCTTATTGTCACGCATCGGCGGGCCGGCGGATCCGGACTTTGTCGACTGGCTGATGATCGACCGGTTCGAGGGCCGCGAATATGATATTGGGATCTGCCGTCACTGGCTCGATCCGACCATCCCGGTCACCGAGGTCGTCACCAAGCCCGCCCATGGCGTCATGATCACGTCGGCAACGCTGAAAGGCGGCGGTGGCTGGGAGACCGCCAGAGCCCGCAGCGGCGCAGTTCACCTCGATCACGCGCCGCGGGAATTCGAGGTCGCCAGCCCGTTCGACTATCCCAACCAGGCCAAGGTCATCATCGTCACCGATGTGAAACGCGGCGATATGGCGGGGCTGGCAGGCGCCTATGCGCAGCTGATCGAAGCATCGGGCGGCGGAACGCTCGGCCTGTTCACCGCGATCAGGCGCCTGCGCACCGTCTATGCCCGGATCGCCGACCGGATGGCCCAGAGCGGCCTGCCGATCTACGCCCAGCATGTCGATCCGATCGACACCGGCACCTTGGTCGATATTTTCCGCGATGATCCGAAGGCCAGCCTGCTCGGCACCGATGCCCTGCGCGACGGCGTTGACGTGCCCGGCCAGAGCCTCCGGCTGGTGGTGATGGAATCGGTCCCCTGGCCACGCCCCGATATTCTCCACCGCGCGCGCAAAATGGCCGGCGGCGGCAGCGCCTATGACGACCGGATTATCCGCGCCCGGCTGGCCCAGGCCTTTGGCCGGATCATCCGGCGCGCCGACGACCATGGTCATTTCGTGATACTCTCCTCGGCCTTCCCCTCGCGCCTGTTGTCCGCTTTTCCGGAGGCACCCCGGTCGAGCGCATGCCGCTCGATCAGGCGCTGGCGGAGATCCGCAAGGCAAAATCGGATATGCCACAATCCGGACTTTCAACTGAAACAAGTTTGATGCATGACGATCCGCAATGAAAAACTCACGCTCCTGCGCCACGCCAAATCCAGCTGGGATGATCCGGTTGACCGCGACTTCGACCGCCCGCTCAACAAGAAGGGCAAGCGCGCTGCAGCGGTGATGGGCCGCTTCATCCAGCGCAACGGACTCCGCTTTGACCAGATTCTTGCCTCTCCCGCCGTGCGGGTGATCGAGACGCTGGAACATGTCGAGGAAGCCAGCGGACAGGCGATGGAGCCAACCTGGGATCGCAAAATCTATCTCGCCTCTTCGGCCACCCTGCTCGATGTTTTGCGCGGCGCCAGAGCGGAGGCGGATCATGTTCTGATGGTCGGCCATAATCCGGGCCTTGAGGATCTGGTCTTCGATCTGGTTCCCGATGACGGCAGCTCCCCCGCCCGCGACGAGGTCGAAACCAAATATCCGACGGCTACGCTCGCCGAAATGACGCTCGCGATCGATGACTGGGGGGATATTGCAGAGAAATGCGGGACGCTGGACCGCTTCACCCGGCCGCGGGATCTCGATCCGGAGCTCGGACCAAATTACGACTAGCAGTAGTTTTCACAAGTTGAGGGCAGTTCAAGCCGCGTCGAGCGCGTGCGACAGCCGATCGCGGATCGATTTCAGCTCCGCCAGAATGAGGCTGGTATCTTCACCGCCATTGTCCGCCATCATCTGGCTTCAGCCATGCCCTGCGGGGCATCCTCGACCATCTCGGGCCCCTGCGCCGTTGCGCCAGAAATTTGCGCGCACCCTTGATCGTATAGCCCTCTTCATTGAGCAGGCGATTGATCGTTTTGACAATCTCGACATCTTCGGGCCGATAATGGCGCCGCGAACCAGCTCGCTTGAGAGGGGTCAGGACCGCAAACTGGTCTTCCCAATAGCGCAAAATATGGGGTTTGATGCCCAGTTCTTTGGACAGCTCGCCGATCGTGCGGAAAGCGCCTTGTTCCTTGGTCATACTCTACTCCCCCGGTTCGCCGGGTCCATTAACCTGCAGCGATGATCCTGTCACGCATCGTCTGGCTGGCACGGAAGGTCAGAACCCTGCGTGGTGCAATCGGCACTTCGACGCCGGTCTTGGGATTGCGGCCTGTCCGTTCTCCCTTGTCGCGCAAGACGAAGGTACCAAAGCCCGAAATCTTGACATTCTCGCCATCGACCAGCGCCTCGATCATATGGTCCAATATCGATTCCACCATGACCGCGCTATCGGCACGCGAAAGGCCAACCTGACGGTTCATTGTGTCGGCAAGATCGGCGCGCGTCAGGGTGTTGGTATAGCTCATCACAAAATCTTTCGGTAAGAGATTGAAAATTCAACAAAGCTATAAATCAAATGGCGGCTTTTGTAAATGTCGGGCGCAAACTTACCAGTGGATTTCAGCCGATTAGCCGGATAAGCGGAACGCATGACAGATAAAGCTCCTCAACCCATCGCCCTCGCCGACCTGCTCGACCAATGCGGAGCCGGCGGACCCGACAATCCGGTCACGCTGCCGCAAAGCTGGACGCAGGGCCGTACCGCCTTTGGCGGACTGTCCGGTGCGCTTGCCTATCACGCGGCCAGCCATATCGAGGCCGACCTGCCGCCGCTGCGGTCGGCGCAAATTGCCTTCACCGGTCCGCTGTTCGGCGCACTGACCGCGGAAACCGCAATGCTCCGCCGTGGCAAAAGCACGGCCTTTGTCCAGTCCGAAATATTCGGCGACAAGGGACTGGGCCTGCACTGCAATTTCATTTTGCCGCCCCGCGCCCGACCGAGGTCAGGACCTCCGACATCGCAGAGCCCGACTTTCCGCCACTGCCGGGTGAAGCCGACCTGCACAGCGGACCGCCGCAATTTTTCACTTCCAATATGGAATATGTCGGCAAGCGGATCGACACCAGCACCAAGACCAACCGCCTCACCCGCTGGATGCGGCTGAAACAGCGCGATGGCCTCGATCCGGTGGCAGAGATTCTGTGCATGTGCGACAGCCTGCCGCCCTCGGTGATGGGATTGCTCGACCAGAACGCGATGGTCAGCTCGATGAACTGGCAGGTCAATGTCATTGCCGAAACACTTTCCACAGACAACGGCTGGTGGCTGATCGACTCCCACACGCACCATGCCGATCATGGTGCCAGCAGCCAATATATGAGCATCTGGAACAGCCGCCGCGAACTGATGGCAACCGCGATGCAGAGCGTGGCCTATTACGCCTGATGGGATTGAATGCGGACCAACCGGCCAAACCCACTCTTGCCGTCATCGGCACCGGGATTGCCGGTCTGTCCGCAGCCTATCTGTTGAAGGACGATTACCGGGTCACTATTTTTGAAAGCCAGGCCCGCGCCGGCATGGGCGCTCACAGCGTGGATTATGTCAGCAATGGCCTCACGCGCCGGATCGACATCCCGCTGCGGATATTCTGTCACGGCTATTATGACAATCTGCTGGCCCTCTACGAGCATATTGGCGTCGAGATACTGACCAGCGATCATAGCGGCATATTTTCCGACGAGACCGGCCGGGTCATTCTGCATTATGGAAATTTCCATCGGGGATCGATCCGTTTCTCCCATTTGAAGGGCCGCAACTGGCTCAGCCCCGCAGCCTGGGCCATCGGTTTGCAGGGCAAGCGGTTTTTGCGCGGACGCAGAGAGATATGGGCCGGACCGATCTGACCGACTTGTCGTTCGGCGAATATCTGCGGCAATCCGGAGCGGGCCGCGAATTTGTCGAAAGCGTCCTGCTGCCGATGATGTCGGTGACCTGCACATGCGATTATCAGGCAGTGCGTGACTATCCGGCCGATCTGATGCTGGAATATCTGACCTGCGGGGTACACGAGCTGGGGATCATGAGCGCGGCAAAAGGCGTGGACGATATCGTGCCGCGCATGCTGGTCGATGTCGAATTGCGTACCAACAATCCGGTCGCCGTGATCGAACCGGATGGCCAGCAGCTCCGGGTGGTGACGAAAGCGGGCGCGGCCCAGCATTTCGACCAGGTCGTGGTCGCCGCCCAGGCCCAGCAGGCCGCGGCGATGCTATCGGGATTTGATGATCGCCGGGCCCTGCTCGACCGCATTCCTTTCGAACGGTCCAGCATGAGTGTGCACACGGACAGGGATATCCTGCCGGCTTCGGCAAGGAGCCCGTCCCCGGTCAGCTATCATGTCGCGCGTGACGCCGGCCGCGCCGAAGTATCGGTGGACTTGACCAAGGCGATTGCCCGCCTGTCCGGTCAGGAGACTATATTCCAGACGTGGAACCCGATGCGCAGAATCGCCCCCAATCGCGAACTGGCCAGAGTCGATTTCACCCGGCCGACGGTGACACGGGACAGCCGCAAGGCCGTCATCGCGCTGCGCGAAAGCCAGAACCGGCCCGGCAACAGATTGTGGCTTTGCGGTTCCTATATGGCGCAAAAAATTCCCCTGCTCGAGGCTGCAGTCGATTCCTCGGTGGTGGTGGCCGAACATCTGGGCGCTCCGATACCGTGGAGAACCATCGCTCCCGCTGCGGCCTGAATCGATGGCCGAATTTCACGATCTGGCCGAACTGGCGCTCAACCGCGAGGGCCAGTCGTGGGGCAATCTGGGATATTGGAAAAGCGAGACGGAATATTCGGATGCTTGCCGAGCGCTCGCGATATTGCTGGGAGAGCAGGCCGGACTGGACCGGCAATCGGTGCTGTTCGATGCCGGTTTCGGCTGTGGCGACCAGCTGCTGCTCTGGCTGGATCATTTCCGCGTGGCCCGGGTTCGTGGCGTCAACCTTTCCTGCAGCCAGACCGCTTATGCCAGAACAAAGCTGGTAGAGGCGGGTTTCGAAGATAGCGCGGCGGCTATCGTGCCGGGCGATATCAACGACCCCGGGATCTGGCAAGCAGCGACCGGCACAGATCGGCCCAGCCATCTGCTGGCGCTGGACTGCGCCTATCATTTTCCCAGCCGGTTGGAGTTTATCGCCCAGGCACGGCGGCATCTCGCTCCAGCCGGACGAATTGCGCTGACCGATTTCATGCTATCGGATCATCACCGGACTGGATCCGTCACGCACTGCCTGCTGCGCTGGATGCTGAAACGCTCGCATATTGCGGAAGCCAATATTGTGCACCCTTCCCGCTATCTCGACCAGTTGCGACAAGCCGGTTTCGATGAGGTCCGGATTGTCGATATCAGCAAACATGTCATGCCCGGTTTCGCGCATTTCATCCGAACATTTCGCGTGGCCGGCAAAGCGGGATGGGCCGGATGGCTGAAATATGCGGTGACCAGCCGGTTTCTGCAATGGGCCTATGGTCGTTCAATCCTGCGCTATTGCCTGGTCAGCGCAACGAAAGCCCGCTGAGGTTCGAAATGGTCCCGGCCTATGCCGAGAGAATTTCCAGTGCCACGCGTTCGGTTCTGATGAGCCCTGCCATGGCTGCTGCGGCCGCGGTCAGCGGCTGTATCACCGATGTAAGGAAACTGGCGCAATGAAACCGCAGCCTTTCACTACGCTTTCCGGAATGGCAGCACCGCTGGAACAGGATAATATTGATACAGACATCATATTTCCGGCGCGCTTTCTGCTGATCACGGCGCGCGAAGGACTGGGGCAATATGCGTTTCACGACCGGCGCTTCGGCAGCGACGGTGCGCCAGATCCGGGGTTCATTCTCAATCGCGAACCCTTCAACGAAGCTCCGATATTGCTGACCGGGGCCAATTTCGGATCAGGATCAAGCCGTGAACAGGCTGTATGGGCGCTGCTCGGGTTCGGCATCCGCAGCGTCATCGCGTCCAGTTTCGGTGAAATTTTCTACGGCAACTGCCTGCGCAATGGCATCCTGCCAGTCACTCTGCCCGACTTTGTCGTGCGAAAGCTGATGACACTTGCAAAAGAGGGACTGGCATTGACTATCGACCTCGAAAACCAGAAGGTTGTTGCAGGTGAAAAAGAGATTTTCGATTTCGACATCCCGCCGGAGCGCAAACTGGCACTGATCAATGGTTGGGACGAGACCGCCCAGATATTGAATCAGAAAGCGGATGATATTCGCGATTTTGAAATCCGACAGCGCCAGGATCAGCCTTGGCTTTGCGAAAGGGAGAGTGTGCAATGAGCGAAGAAGACCTGCTGGAAAACTACCGCCGCGCTTATAACAACAAAGTCGGCTTTGGTGATCGGCCTGCCCTGCTTATGATCGATTTTGCCAGGGCTATTTCGATCCCGACTGCGATCTATATTCCGATGTAGAGGATGCGCTGGCGTCTGCCCTGCGGGTACGCGAAGCGGCCCGGGCGGCGGGAATCCCCGTCATCCTGACCGGGGTTTCTATCACCCGAGCGCGATTGATGGCGGACGTTTTTCGAGAAGGCGGCGCCACTGCGCTATTTCATCGAGGGCAATCCGATGGGCGCCTTCGCCAAAGGACTGGAACCGCAGGAAGATGAACTCGTCATCACCAAGCAATATCCCAGCGCCTTTTTCGGCACATCTCTCGCCTCCACCCTCACCGCGATGGGCATCGACAGCGTGCTGCTGACCGGCCTCACTACCAGCGGCTGTGTGCGGGCGAGCTGCGTCGATGCCATGTCGCACGGATTTCGCACAGCGGTTGTCGCCGATGCGTGCGGCGACCGGCATGAAGCCCCCATGACGCCAATCTGTTCGACATGAATGCCAAATATGCAGATGTCGTCAGTGAAGATGAGACCATAGCCTTTCTGCAAAAGCTCGGTAAGCCGAACGCCGCCTAGGTTGTGGACTCATAAAATCTTAGCCAGAGTCTGGTTGACGCGAGTGCGACGGCGGCGAGGAAGTTTCTGGCGAGCTTGTCGAAGCGGGTGGCACATCTTCGGAAGTGCTAGTGCTTGAGTTTACAGAAGTATCTTTCGACCAGATTGCGCTGACGATATATGTTCGCGGCGACTGAGCGTTGTATCTTGCGATTGCGCTGGGTTGGGATATGGGCGGTGGCACCCATGGCCTCGACCTGTTCGACCAGGGCGCGGGCATCATAACCCCGGTCGGCGACGAGATGGCGTAGGCGTTTCAAGCTGGCGACCAGACCGGCGGCGGCCGCATGATCGAATATCTG
>NZ_PYIA01000151.1:0-9876 GCF_013265645.1 Sphingopyxis sp. BSNA05
ATTTAATAGGTCCTGAACCTAAATCATCAAAAGCCTACCCTCTGCATAAAAAATTCTATAGCCATAATACATATGAGACTTTGCTCGTAAATTACTATAAAGATCGCAAGAATGGACAATCTACCGCCACTTAGAAAGACGACTGAGGAAGGGAAGCTTTATGAGCGGAGACCTGAAACAGTAGCGCTCATCCAAGTATGTCGTGAATTGACCTCTGAACAGCTTTGCGATCGTGCGGAGATCAGCGCCCGAACGCATTCCGAGTACATTCCTTCAGAGGTGCTGGTGTACTTTCTGAGGCAAACAAAAACACATAATAGCGATGCCCAGTTTGGAGCACTGTATCAGCTTCTGCAAACACGCATAAAGAGAGTGTGCCCACATTCTGAAGTCCGCCTAGGCGAGAAAGATGGTGCCGTCGCACATTTGCTGGATCTTCAGGAATTCGTTCTCGATGATTTTGCTGAACGGGTCATGTGCGATCGGCAAGTTTACGACGAGAAGCTTGACGGTTTCGAAGTCGCATTTGACCATATGGTTGCCCGGCGCAAACATGATGCGATGCGAAAAATGTATAGGCGGGATAAGCCAACAACACAGCTTGAGTATGATGAGGATGGGGATATTCCCTTTGAAGTGGAGGAAGCCCTCGCCCGATTGAATCCTGCTTCAAATAGCATTGAAGATGAAATCACTTACCGGTTTCAACTGCAACGAGCGATTGACACCCTTCCAGAAGACGAAAGGCGAGTGATCAACATGATTTTTGCAAAAATACCGAGCGAGAGCAAAGACCCAGAAGTTCAAACGATATCAAAACTTCTTGGTTGTGGTCCACAGACAGTCCGAAATCGTCGTGATCGAGCAGTCAAGAAATTGCAGCAAATACTAGAAACGGAGGCTAAGAATGTCAACTAAAACAGATAAAGATGACATTCTCGATGACTTCGCAACGGAGCCGTCGCTAGGCCCCGAGACGTTACAGAATTACGTCCAAAGATTCCCTTCGCTCGCAGTGGAGCTAACTGACCTATATCACGAGTTGCGCCTGGTTGATCTGTCAGTCGCGGTTGATCGCATGCCATTGGAAACAAAATTGGCAGATGAGAGCTCTCAACAGAGCACAACCGTCGTCATGAATGCTCTATCCGGAACCAATCTACGCGGACTGGCCCAGAGTTTGGGCCTTCCAAGAGATTTCGTTGCGGGATTTCGCGATAGAAAAATCCGCCTTGGTTCAATTCCTGGTGCCGTAGTCGGAAATCTCGCGCGAACCGCCAGAGTAAGTATCCATCAGCTGATCGACCATCTTCAAAATACAGCAGGACCTGCCCCGCAAATGGCCTACAAGGCCGATGCAAAACCGCAGGGATCTGCGGCAGTTGAATTTGATGATTTTGTCGCTGGCCTGGATTTGGATGAAAGCGAAATGGAATCTTTAAACAAATTGTCCGCATCAAATGGATCGGATTGAGCTTGCCAGACAAAAGGCCGCCGAGTTCCATGCGAATTTGGTTGCAAAGGGTGGCGATCCGGAAGACTCTCTGGCGTTTGTTCGTCGGGAAGCCAAAAGACGTGATATCGAAGTGCGCTCCTATCCCCCAGGCCATGCTCAACTGGAAGGCGGCCGCGCACTTTTCGATGCTGATTCCAAGGCCATTCGCCATGAAGACACAGGCAATAAGTTTCTGAACGCCTTTCTGATTGCTCACGAAATCGGGCATGACGAGTTTGACAGCACCGATGCTGCAGAACCGGTAATTGAGATTGATCCGGCTCGTTCTGCCGATCCATCGGCGACCGGCGCGGAGCGCCTGGTCGATTACAGTCACAAAGGTCGTCAGGAAGTCTTGATGGACCTGTTTGCCCGCGAGCTGCTCTTTCCGAGATCATTGGCGCGAGAATGGTATCTCGTGGAAAGCCTATCGGCAAAACAGATCACGGATCGGCTTGGGGCACCATACGATATGGTCGCAGTCCAACTTTTCGATGCTCTGTTACTACCTGAAATTGAACCTGCATCGCCTAAATCATCGAAGCCAAAACCGCTTAACCCCGAACAGAGTGAAGCTGCAATCCACTCGGAAGGTGCCCTGCTGCTGAGAGCTGGACCAGGTACGGGAAAAACTCAAACATTGGTGGGGCGGCTCGAACATCTTAGGGACAAAGGTGTCGATCCAGGCTCAATCTTGGTTCTCACATTTTCAAACAAGGCCGCTGGAGAGCTTTTGGAAAGAGCGCTTGCTTTGTGGCCCGAGGCAGCCGGGGCTATCTGGATAGGAACCTTTCATTCCTTTGGGCTCGACCTTGTTCGCCGCTTTCATGATCGTTTGGATCTTCCCGCTGATCCAACACCACTCGATACAACCGATGCCATAGCGTTACTCGAAAATGAGTTCGTTCGCTTGTCCTTGTCTCATTTTAAGGACCTGTGGGATCCTACCGAAAAACTCAAAGATATCCTGTCGGCGATTTCCCGTGCGAAAGATGAAGTGTTGATGCGCCCCGCTACAAAAAACTCGCTGACGCAATGCAAGCGAAGGCCGCCTCAGACGAGGAAATTGAAGCCGCTGAACGCTGCCAGGAAATCGCTCACGTTTATCAATCTTATGAAACCCTTAAGAAAAATGGTGGCTTCGTAGATTTCGGCGATCTGGTTGCATTACCAACAACGTTGCTGGAAAGCGATGTCGAGGTCTGCACTAACCTGCAAAACAAATATGAACACATCCTCGTCGATGAATATCAGGACGTAAACAGAGCCAGTGTCCGGCTGTTACGCGCGATGAAGCCGAGCGGCGAAGGCCTATGGGTAGTAGGCGATGCCAAACAATCAATTTATCGCTTCCGCGGCGCGTCTTCGTTCAATCTGGAACGATTTAAGGACGAGGATTTCGCGGGCGGCGCAGTCAAAAGCCTGAAAACGAATTATCGTTCTTATCAGGAGATTTGCGACGCGTTTGTCGAATTCGCAGAAGCTGACATGCTTGCTGCGGAACCCAATGTCGAAGCCATCGCCCACAGAAAGGTAGCAGGCAAGCTACCAGCCTTTGTCGCTGTTGAAAGCAAAGAGGATGAAATTGCTGAAATTGCTGCCCGGATAGAAACTGCGCATAAAAATGGCGTTCCGTTCAAAGAGCAAGCGGTTTTATGCAAGGCCAATGATCGCCTGGCAGCCGTTGCTAAGGGATTGGAGGCCCATGGCGTCCCAGTTTTATTTCTAGGACCGCTTTTTGATCGACCCGAAGTAAAGCAGGCGCTGGCGTTCCTGTCTCTGCTTACCGACCCGCGCGGCATGGGCCTTGGTTGCGTGGCCACCATGCCTGGCTTCGAGTTGTCTGTAGATGACGTATCAAAATGCGCACATCATATGGCTTCTATTCCTGAACCGGACCCACTTGAATGGAAGGAATGCCTGTCCAGCCTTGCTGATCTGAGCCAAAATGGACGACACAGCCTTGCTTCGATCATCGCCACATTGGACGGGCTCACAGAAACATCCACTCCTTGGCGCGCTTTTACAGCGATTTATTTGGACAATTCCAATCTGGTCCGCGACCTTGTCAACCAGGCGGCTGACGAACCATCATTACCAGCGATAGCCTTGTGGCAATTCCAGAATTTCTTGCGTTCCGTTCGTGCAGACGGAGAAGGATATCCCGTCACGCTTCTTCTCGACCATATTCGCAGACTAGTGATCCTTTCCGATGAAAGAGATTTGCGTGACTTGCCAGTAGCGGCCCAATCTCTGAATGCGGTTCGCCTGATGACAATTCATGGAAGTAAGGGTTTGGAGTTTAAGACACTGCATCTTCCAAGCTTGACCGGGCGTTCAATGCCATCTTCTGCACGGCAGAATACTCCGGCTCCGCCTGATGGAATGATCGAGGGCGCAATTCACTCAGGAAAGGATGCCGTTAGAGCTGGGCATGACGAAGAACAGGAGTGTCTGTTTTTCGTTGCACTGTCTCGAGCTGAAAACGAGCTTTTGATGTACGCCCCGTCAAAACAGGCTGATGGTAGATCACAGAAGCGGTCCAAATTTATCGATCGCATCGTGGATAAACTCGAGTTTCCAACGCCAATCGCAGTATCAGGCTCATCAATCGATAGTAAGAAGGCAGTTGGCGTCTCCTTCGACACGCCCTTGGTGATCACACCATCTCAATTGGCGCTCTACGAAAAATGTCCAAGGCGGTTTCTGTACACACACGCTCTAAGGCTGGGAGGTCGGCGAACGGAAACTGCCTTCATGCAAATGCACTCAGCAGTTCAAGGCGCAATCCATGATCTCGTAAACCCGGCCACTACGGTGGCGACTGAAGCGGAGCTAGACAGCCTCTTTCAAAGCCACTGGGAAACCAGGGGTCCGGTCGATCACGGATATGAAGATGACTATAAACGCATCGGGCGACAGTTGCTTTCATATCTGTTCAATTTACGCAGCAATGAGGTACCCGAGGCAGTCACCGACCTCGTTTTGAATTTGGCCGGCGCGCAGATTATCGTGCGACCGGATGAACGCACGACCAGCTCTGATGGTCGGCTCATTTTCAGGCGCATCAGAACGGGCCGAAAAACTTCCACGTCAACTGATACACTGGATGCTGCGGCCTATCAGCTCGCAGCAGAATCAATAGGTGACATCGAATTTGTGTTTCTGACTGATGAGCAGCGCTCACCGGTAGATATGGGGACGACAAAGCTCAATTACCGCAAAAAGCGGATTGAGAGCGCTGTATCATCGATCATGTCGGGTAGATTCCCGGCCAGCCCCAAGCAGCCAGCGAGAACTTGTCCGCGCTGCCCATATTTTTCATTTGCACAGACATACCGTCGGGCAGTCTTGCGAAAAAAATCTGAACTGACTTACCGGTTTCCCGCTGGGCCAGCGATTAACCTTGTGAAAGCACAGGCATGAGGCCGGTGCTTCGTAACAAACAAGGTATTAAACTTATGAAACCGAACGAAAAAGATGATCGCTTCCGCGTTCTGATTGCAGATGAAAATCTCGACTACAAACCTCACATTTTTGACGATCCGAAGGTTCTCGGTCGTCAAATTATTGAAGCAAACGGCAGCCATCCGGTCGATGAACATGTCGCAATCGCAATTCTTCCAAATGGCGATTTCGAGGATCTTCGCCTTGATGAAAGCTATGATCTTCGTGGGCGTGGTGCTGAAAAAGTACTTGTTGCTCGCACCGATCGCAGCTTCAAGTTCAAGATTGACGATAAGGATCTGGAGTGGCCGCATGCCTGTATTAGCGGCTTCGTCCTTCGCAAGCTTGCCGATCTGCCGAAAAACTACAATCTCTGGCAGGAAATCCCTGGTCAACATGACCTCAAGATTTCTGATACCGACGTCGTTAATCTTGCCGAGAAAGGTGTCGAGCGCTTTGTCTCGTTGATCGATCAGACGACCGAAGGCGATGTTCTTCCATCGATCGATCAGTCATTCCTGTCCGGACATGGATATGATTTTGAGGTCGTCCAGGAAGGTAATCAGACCGGTATTGTGCTGAAATCGCTAAAACTGCCTGCTGGCAAGTTTGAATGCGAAACGGCTGATATTCTGGTGCTGTTGCCAGGCGGATACCCTGATTGCCCGCCGGACATGTTCTATGCTTCGCCGAAATTGGTTCTGAAGGGCACCGGGCAGGTTCCCAAAGCCTGCACGGTCGAGCACAATTTCGCTGGGCGGGTCTGGCAGCGCTGGTCGCGTCACAACAATGCCTGGCGTCCAGGCATTGATGGTTTGCGCACTATGGTGGCGCGTATCAAGACGGCTTTGGCTGGGGCGCGGACATGAAAGGCGCCTTAGATATCGTTCTGCTAAAGCCACATGAAGACGGCATCCGGTCCTTGCTGACGCAAGGGGCCGGTGCTGAACGTTCGGCATATATGCTGTTTGGGCGCGCTGACATCCAAATGGACCCGTGGTCCAGGGCACCGCGTACTCGTCTGATCTCGCATGCGTTTTCGAACCTTGATCCTGCCGATTTGATTTCGGCCTCAAACCGCCATGTGACCTGGCAAACCGACGGATTTATGCGGTTGCTTGGTGATGCGTTGACCGACAATTTGGTACCTGCCCTTGTCCATACCCATCCCGAAGGCAGGGCCGCGTTCTCTGAACAAGATGATCAGAACGAAGCGATACTTGCGCGTACAGCGCTGATGAAAGGTGCGGCGGGCCTTATCAGCATCGTCATTGCGGGTAACGGCGAAGTCGCTGCCCGTATCTGGATGTCAGAAGAAAAGCCGGTCGACATCACTCGCATCTTCCATTCAGGACCACGGTTAAAGCTGGATTACGACGATGATGCCGAGATTGCATTTTTAGACCGCCAGACTCGGCTCTTTGGTGAACATACGACTCAGATGCTGACGAAGTTTCGGTGCGGTATTGCGGGAGGCGGAGCGACGGGAAGTGCTGTTCTTCCTCTCCTGATGCGGCTCGGTATTCGTGAAGCGGTCATGTTCGAGAAGGACCGTGCAGAACAGTCAAATCTCAACCGGCTTCACGGAGCGAGACAAGGGGATGTGGCTGCAAAGGCCCTCAAGGCCGATATTCACGCTCGCACGGTTTCTGAAGCAGACCTCGGCATGTCACTAGTAACAATCGATGCATGGGCGGGAGAGCCATCAACGTGGGACTCCTTGAAGGCCTGTGATGTGATTTTTGCTGCACGGACGATCACGCGGGGCGATTGTTCTTAAACCGGTTCGCACGGTTTTACGGCATCCCTGTCATTGATGTGGGTTTGGCCATGCAACGCCGAGACGATCAGTCCTTTGATCTATTTGCTCGAGTCTCCACATTGGTTGTTGGGCATGCATGTCTGCTCTGTGGAGGTTTCATCGATCCTCGACGTGCGCGCGAAGAGACGCTGCGTCGGACCGATCCCAACGCATACCAGAAGCTGAAAGAAGAGGCATATGTTCTCGGTGAAGGTGATCCGTCCCCAGCTGTGGTGACGTTTACCACTGAAGCTGCCAGCATGGCGGTGAATGAGTGGTTGACCGGCATTACAGGTTTTGCCGGGCCTTCCGGCATGCTGCCAACCCGCATTCGCAGGTTTCACGCGCGCGATGAGCGGGTGCTGGGATTACCTCCAAAGCCGGATTGTCCCTGTTGCGAGAACCCAAGCACTTTGGGACGCGGCGACGTGACCCCCTTTATTGACATGGTGAGCTGAAATGAGAGCATTTTTGCAAAAACGCTAAAACGGCTTGGATGGCTGCGCTTTGAATTTCAGGTCAAGCGAGAGGAAATATTGCCAGATCGTGCTTCAATTGAACCAGGCACCATGGTTTCGGTGGAGAGCGGCAAAATTAAAAAATGGGCCTGCATGTCCTGCCCCGGCGGTTGCGGAGAGATGATTTCACTTTCACTCAACCCTCAACGCCGACCGCGATGGACGCTCGTCACTGATTTCTGGCTGCGACCTACGATCCATCCGTCGGTGCATCAAAGGAATGCCTGTGGATGCCACTTTTGGCTCAGGAATGGTCAAGTGCACTGGTGCAAGGATGGGCGGCCGCAACCCAATCCCATGAATTGAAACAGCGCCCCTCTATTCGCTGAAAAGACCTGGCTGAAGTCAAAGCTGTTCTGGTGGCTAAGCGCATCTACGACGCAAGCGCTATAGAGGATCGACAAAACACCGTACCAGTCAATTACCAAAGGCAGAATGGCGCATCGCGCCGTAAATTTGTGGTTATGGCCAAATCCCGTCCGGGATCTCTTAGGCCAACATGACAATAACCTTCGATTGTCATTTCGCGAACGCGGAGCGCGGGACGTGCGTCCCCAAGCGATCCGCTAATGCAGGCTCCTGCCCACCGTACGGTCGGCTTATCGGAGCCTGCTAATTAGATGGTGTGGGCGGTGGGAATCGAACCCACACTCCTTGCGGAACGGAATTTTGAGTCGAACGAGACTACCGACTCAATCTTAGCATTTCCGTGCTTCGATCTTCGAGCGAATTCATGATTTCCGGAAATGGACCATTTCCCGGGCAAATTGTCTACGGTTTTGTGTAAATCGCTGTTGATCAGAAATTGATGTCTCTTCCAGTTCAAGCTTTCAGCACTGACAAATATGGCGGTCTGAGGGGCTTTCTAAAAATTCAGGCGATGGCTCAGTCGCCTTCGGGATTTACTTCGCCAACATGACTGGCCATTGCCTGTCATTTCGCAGAAAACAGAGGCGCTGCCCCTTTGGTCAGTCTGCCTCATTGGTATGGTTATACCACCGTACAGTGGTCTTTCTCGACCATACCGTTAGCAAGACTAATCATCGTCAATTCCGATCACAGGGCGGGCTGATGTTTTCAATCCCGCAGGTCGCTTAGGACGGCGGACATTGATCGAGGCCGCATCAAGGGTGCTCTTGATGTGCGCGGCATAGAATTTCTCGATCATCTCGACGCTGGTGCGGCAATTCTTAGCAATTTGGTAGATGTCGGCACCCTCCATCAACCGCATGCAGATATAGGTGTGACGCAAGCTATACGCAGTGCGCGGCTTTTCGTCCCGGTCACGCTTGAGGTTTGCCCTTTCCAAAATGCCGTTGAACAATCTCACATGGTTGCCGGGAAAGACTGGATCTCTTAGGTCAGGGTATTCGAGTTGCGGCGGGTCTTCAGACAGCGGCGGTAGGCCTTCTTTACGGCGTCGCTGCTTTTCACGGCGACTTTCAGTTTGGACCGGCTTTGCCCGATCGAGCAGTCGCTCATAAGGCCTGACGGCGCTCGGCATAGATTTACAATAGCCAACGCCGCGCTTACCCCGCACCTCGATTTCAAGGATCGTCTCGCCGCTCGCATCATCTTCGACAATTGCCACATCGCGGTGCTGGAGGTTCTTGGCCTCATCGGGCCGGAGGCCCGTGTTGGCTAGGAACAGCACATAATCATGTACCTGCTCGGCATTCCAACGATCCCGTTCATGATAGGGCTCACGCGCATAAGCGCGTGTAGCTTCATAAAGCTGCTTATATTCAACCGGGCTGAACCAGGGCCGATGCACTATCTTGCCCTGCGTTCTGTATGGCGGAGACAAGTCTGGCAAATGTTCTAGCCAGCCATTGCGGATAGCTGTCTTCAAGACCATGCGGAGTGTAACGATTTCGTTGTGCAATGTGCTGCGCGCCGGCGGCTTGTCCACCAACGGGCGATTGCTCCGTGAGGCCGGATTAGGCTCAAGCCTGGATGTCATACGGTGAACCCGGTAATCTTGCACTTTGGCTGGATTAACCTTCGAGACGCCTAGCTCTCCGAAGAATGGCAAAAGATGTAATCGAAGACGGATTTCATGGCCCTCGGTCCACTTTTGGCTGCGCTCACCTTCCGTGATGACCGCATATTCCGAAAGGAATTGCTGGGCGGCCTGGGCAAAGCTTTTTTCCGAAAGGAGAATGCCGGCATGATCTTTACCCCGCAGAGCGAGATACCAGTCTTCGGCAAATTCAGAAGCAAGCGCGAGACTTTCACGCTTGGTAGTCGCCCTCCGCTGTTTGCCGCCAACCGATGCCGAACACTGCCAGATACGGCTATCGCCGCGCCGGTAGAGCTGAACTTTGCCGTTCAATATTGGATGGCTTTTCACGAAACCGCTCCATCATTTTGAAGATCAGAACCTAGAGCTATCAGGTTTTAGTCAATTCGTCAAAATGTGTTAGCAATGTGATAGGGTCTAAACGAACAAAAGCCCCGATCTTTCGACCGAGGCTTTTCGTTAAGTCATTGACTTTATGCTATTAAGTTGGTTGCGGGAGTAGGATTTGAACCTACGACCTTCAGGTTATGAGCCTGACGAGCTACCGGACTGCTCCATCCCGCGCCAACAATTGCGTGCTGCCTTTTGGGCG
>NZ_PYIA01000152.1:0-15681 GCF_013265645.1 Sphingopyxis sp. BSNA05
CTTCGTCGCTCTCGTTCATCATGTCATGCCAGCGCAGCAGGAATTTGTTGGTTAGTAGCGCAACACGCGGGGCTTCCATGATCGCCTTGGTCGCGCCCATCGCATCGCTATGGTCAGCGATCACCAGAAAATCGAGCGGCCGGGACAGTCTTGCTTTCGATCCCTTGGTCGCCGTCACTTCTTCGCCGCGGGCAAAGCGCAGGGCGTTCTCGGCGTCCAGCCGGTTGCCGAAACCAAAGGCGTCGATGCTATTGTCGGTGTGGAGATGGGTGTCGCCCCAGAAAACCTGTTCGGGATATTCGGTGTTCACTACCTCTGCGCTGCGGTCTTCATCCCCGTTGATTTTCGAACAGCCCGATAAAGCCAGAGCAGCCGTGCATGCTGCCAACATCAGTGATTTGCGCATAGTGAGTCTCCCATCCCAAGCGGAGGAAGCTATCTCTCCCGGCGGTCGGGTGCAATAGGCAGCTGTTTAGCCGAGCCTGACGTAGCGTCAGCCAAGCCATCGACCCAGAAAACCGCGGTCCCGCAGGATGGTTCCGGCAGCATTATGGCCCGGCGCGCCGGTTACGCCGCCGCCCGGATGGGTCCCCGATCCGCACATGTAAAGACCCTCGAGCGGGCCCTTATAATTGGCGGAACCGATCACCGGCCGCGCCGCCCAGAGCTGGTCGAGTGACATCCGGCCGTGGAATATATCGCCGCCGACCAGACCGAATCTGCGTTCCAGATCGAGCGGTGACAGCACCATCTGTCCGAGGATCAGCTTTCGAAATCCCGGTGCGTGACTTTCGACAACGTCCAGTACAGCCTCCGCCGCGCCGTCGCGCGCGTCATCCCAGCTGCGACCCTCTGGCAACAAGGGCGCAAATTGCTGGCAGAAGAGGCTGGTAACATGCTGTCCGGCGGGGGCCAGGCTGTCGTCGACAAGACTGGGGATCAGCATTTCGACGACCGGTTTGCGCGCCCATCCATATCGACGCGCGTCCTGATAAGCCCGGTCCATATAGTCGAGCGAGGGCGCCATGATGATCCCGGATTTCAGATGATCGCCGGTCCCCGGCAGGTCGGTGAAATCGGGCAGGCCGCGCAGCGCCAGGTTCATCCGGAAGCTGCCGGAGCCGCATTGATAGCCGTCCATCATCCGGCGGAAACCGGCTGGCAGATCGGCGGCATCGATCAACCGGTCATAGAGCAGTTTCGGGCCGACATTGGCGATAATCCGTCGCGCACGAATCTGCTCACCGGATTTCGTGCATATCCCGACCGCGCAGCCATTTTCGATCAGCAGTTTTGCAACCTCTGTCTCGAGGCTGATCTCGACACCGGCGTCCTCGCAGGCCTCGGCCATCAGCTCGGTAATCCGGCCCATGCCGCCAACGACATGGCCCCATTGTCCCTTCTTGCCATTGACCTCGCCGAAGACATGATGGAGCAGGACATAAGCGCTGCCGGGCGTGTCGGGGCTCGCATAATTGCCGACAATGGCATCAAAGCCGAAGACTGCCTTGACCGGTGTGCTTTCAAACCACTGGTCGAGCAACTCGCGCGCGCTCAGCGTGAACAGTTTGACGATGTCATGCTGGGCCGGCGCAGATAGCCGCGCAAATCGCCGGGCGGTCCTTATCCCTGCCAGCAGGGCCAGACTGCCGCCGCCGGCATTGGGCGGGGCCTGCAGGGCCAGTTCCCGCAATATTTCCGCAGCTGATTCCAGCATCGCATAATATGCCGGCAGGCGCGCTGCATCGGCCCTGGAAAAGCGCGCGATCTCATCCTGTGTTGCTTCGAGAGAGACACCCGTGAGCAGATAGTTGCGGTTGCCAAGCGGCAGGAAGTTGCTCCTGGGCCGCTCGACCACCCGGTAGCCGCGCTCCACCAGTCCCATATCGGCGATGATTTTCGGCTGGAGCAGTGAGACCGTGTAACTGGCCGTGCTGTTGCGAAAGCCGGGATGGAATTCCTCGGTCACCGCGGCGCCGCCGATCACATTGCGCGCTTCCAATATCCGGACCTTCATCCCGGCGCGGGCGAGATAATAGGCGCAGACCAGACCGTTATGGCCGCCGCCGATAATCAATGCGTCGGGTGCCTGTGCATTCATGATGCTGTGAGACCTACCGTCGGACAATCGCGGCAGCAACCGGCAATTGCCCCTATGGTCTTGCCAGTGCCGAATGAATCACGGAGCCGGCCAATTTGTGCAAATGCAAAGCGGGTGATAAGACCCGGGAAATTCATATCAGACGAGGATGATTTCGATGAGATATTTGTTGCTGACCGCCGCTTCCGCCCTGGCGCTGACCGCCGTCACCGCCGGACCTGCAAGCCATGCGCAGACCAGCCAGGCTGCCAGCCAGGCGGAGGAGGATATCAACGCACAATTGTCCGCCTTCTTCCAGGATTATGACGATCAGGAACTTACCCATTCGCCCTTGTCCAAAGCCTATCGCGGCATTCGCGACGACGATTATGGCAAATGGGATGATCCGAGCGAAGCCGCTGCAATAGAGCAATATGAACGGGGTCAGGCTGCGCTGGCGAAAATGAAAGCCGAGTTTGACAAGGACCAGCTGAACGAAGCGGGCCAGTTGAGCTACCGCCTGTTTGAAGCAAGGGCGGAACGTTCCCGCAATGCCTTCCCGTTCCGGCGGAACAGCTATATTTTTGACCAGATGAATGGCGCGCAAAGCCAGATCCCGGCATTCATGATCAATATACACCGGGTCGCCAGCAAGGCCGACGCAGGTGCCTATGTCAGCCGCCTCTTTGGCGCGGGGCCGATGATGGAAATGCTGGTCGCGCAATCTGCCGAACGGGCCGATGACGGGATCATGGTGCCGGACTGGGTGTTCCCCTATGTAATCAGCGATGCGCGCAATGTGATCAGCGGCGCGCCTTTCACCAAGGGCGATGATTCGCCGATATTTGCGGACCTGAAGAAAAAGGTGAATGCGCTTGATATTGCGGAGAACGAAAAGGCGGACCTGATTGCCCGCGGCGAGGAAGCGCTGCTCGACAGCCTGAAGCCCGCTTACGAGAAGCTCATTGCCGAAATGGAGCGTCAGCAGGCGATGGCCGGGGATGGCGACGGTATCTGGCGGTTCGCGGATGGCGCTGCTTATTATGCCGAACGGTTGCAAAATTACACAACGACAGATTTGAGCGCCGACGAGATCCACCAGATCGGTCTCGACAATGTTGCGCGTATACACGGACTGATGCGCAAGATCATGGCGGATGTGGGCTTTGAAGGCAGTCTGCAGGAGTTTTTCGTCCATCTGCGCACCGGCGACCAATATTTCCACACCAGCCGCGAGGATTATCTGGCCGAAGCCAACAGCAAGCTGGACGCGATGGAAAAGAAGCTGCCGGAATTTTCGACACGCTGCCCAATGCGCCGTTTGTGATCAAGCCGGTCGAGGCATTTCGCGAAAATCGGCGGGCAAGGCCTTTTACCAGCGGCCTGCGCCGGATGGCTCCCGGCCGGGGACATATTATGTGAATCTCTACGATCTCAAAAGCATGTCGAAAACCGAACTGGAAGCGCTGGCCTATCACGAGGCCTTGCCGGGTCACCATCTGCAACTGGCAATCCAGACCGAACTGGGCGACCTGCCCGCATTCCGCAAATTTGGCGGCGTCACCGCCTATTCGGAAGGCTGGGGCCTGTATAGCGAGGAACTGGGCAAGGATATGGGCTTTTACACCGACCCCTATTCCGACTTCGGTCGGCTCGGCATGGAGTTGTGGCGGGCCTGTCGGCTGGTTGTCGACACCGGCATCCACGACAAGCGCTGGAGTAGGGAACAGGCGATCCAGTATCTGACGGACAATACGCCCAATCCCGACGGCGACATCCGCAAGGCGATCGAGCGCTATATCGTCTACCCCGGCCAGGCGACCGCCTATATGATCGGCAAGCTGAAGATACTCGAGCTTCGGACCCGCGCGCAGGAGGCGCTGGGCGACCGTTTCACCATGGGCGCGTTCCATGACGTGATCCTGAAAAGCGGCCCGGTACCGCTCGATATCATGGAAGAACGGGTTGACGCCTGGATCGCTGCGAGCAGTTGATCAGCGACGGAGAAAAGGAGCGTTTGTCCTTAAATGTCAAAACTATATGGGGAATCTGTCGTATTTGTCCAATAAAGCCGGTCCACTAGCGGTGCATAGCGATGGGGCGACCCGAAGGCTCTTGCCATCGTATTTCGAAGGTATCGGAGTCCTTTTCCTTATTGGCCTGATCATTATTTTGGTCAGGCCTTTTTTTAACTATATTTCTTTGCTATAAAAGCGCATTCCATATGGAATCTGAACCTGGGGGAGGGACAGATCAAGGGGTCGTGAATTGGTAAGCTTGAGATATTATGCGCCTGCAGAAGATGTCCGGGACCTTGTTTCGGTCTATTATCTTTTCGAGGATGATCAGCCGCGATTCGCCGACAATGAAAGGGCTGCCATCGCGCAATTGCGCTTTCTGCTGGAGGGCAGCGCGGTCATAAGCTTCGCCGACGGCAGCAGCTATTCGCACGAGGGTGCGGTGTTGCAGGGGCCTTCGACAGGAGCGATGCACGTCGATGTAACCGGACCGTTCCGCATGTTCGGCATCGGCGTATTGCCCGCAGGATGGGCGATTTCCACGCGGAAGTCCGCGGCGGAATATACCGACAAGGCCGTCAATGCGGCCGAGGTCTTTACTCAGGAAATCGACAAGAATCTCGAATATCTGCGCGGTTGCGAGACCCCCGAAGAGATGGTTGCCTGGGCCGATAAAGTCTATCGCTCGCTGAAGCCGCGACTCAAGCCGGAAACCGCGGCCTTTACCAAGATGGTCGACGAATGGCTGTCGTCGGAGCCTTCGCCGCCGATCAGCGGCTTGATGGAGCGGTCGACGCAAAGCTCGCGGCAGGTGCTGCGCACGGTGAACAAGCTTTACGGCATGCCGCCGAAATATCTAGCGCGCAAATACCGGGCGTTGCGAGCGGCCCGGGCCTATGCCGAGCATAATGAGGAAGAATTGCTGGAACTGGTCGACGCCTTTTACGACCAGTCGCACATGATCCGGGAAGTGAAATTTTTCGCCGGCGTGACTCCCACCCAGCTCCGTGTGGGCGAGGGCGAAATCGCGCGCCTGATCGACCAGCGCGCCAATCTGAAAGGCAAGATAGCGCCGCTGACGACGGACACCTGACTGGAAGAATTGGAGGCATGTTTTGTGCCCCGGCCCGATCGCGCAACGCCGCGCTATGCTTGCAATGTTGGATAAATGAGACTAAATTAGTCTTGTTTAGTGTTCAACCCCCGGCGAATCGAGAAAAATGCGTCTTTCCAACCTCGCAGACTATGCTGTTGTCCTGATGTCCGCCGCGGCGCGCCATTGCGGGGCTGCGCTGCTTGCGGAAGGCAAGCTGAACGCAACGAAGCTGTCGCAGGAGACCGGTGTTCCTTTGCCAACGGCGAAGAAACTGGTGAGCAAGCTGACCACCGCGGGCCTGTTCGAATCGACGCGCGGCATCGGTGGCGGCATCCGGCTGGCCCGCCCGCCGGCCTCGATCAGCCTCGCCGATATTGTCGAAGCCGTTGAAGGGCCGCTGGCGATTACCAGTTGTACCATTGACGGCAATCACGATTGTATGCTGGAGGACGGTTGCACGGTGAAGCCCCATTGGGGCGTTGTGAACCGGACGATCCGCAAGGCGCTGGCCGATGTCAGTCTGGCCAGCCTGTCGGATTTGCCAGTCGCCCCCAAAATTCGAACGATGGAAAAAGCATGATGAGCGAAGACGTCAAAACATCCGACTATGATGCAGAGCGCGCGGAAATGAATGCCGAGGCGCAGGAGGCGGTCGACAAGGCCAGCACCTATGAATTCGGCTGGTCCTCGGACATCGAGCAGGATTTCGCGCCCAAGGGCCTGAACGAGGAGACCGTGCGGTTTATCTCCGACAAGAAGGGCGAGCCCGAGTGGATGCTGGACTGGCGCCTGAAGGCTTTTCGCCAGTGGGAAAAGATGGAATCACCGGACTGGGCGAAGCTCGACATCCCGATGATCGACTATCAGGACGCTTATTATTACGCCGAGCCCAAGGCGAAGGAAAAGCTGGGTTCGCTCGACGAAGTCGATCCGGAAATCCTGCGCATCTATGAAAAGCTCGGTATACCGATCGAGGAGCAAAAGGTGCTCGCCGGCGTCGAAGGCGCGCGCAAGGTTGCTGTGGATGCGGTGTTTGACAGCGTTTCGGTGGCGACCACTTTCCGCAAGGAGCTGGAAGACGCAGGCGTCATTTTCCGGTCCATTTCCGAAGCAATCAAGGAATATCCTGACCTTGTTCGCAAATATTTGGGCAAAGTTGTGCCGATGCACGACAATTATTTCGCCACGCTCAACTGCGCCGTGTTTAGCGACGGCACCTTTGTCTACATTCCCAAGGGCGTGAAATGCCCGATGGAGCTGAGCACCTATTTCCGGATCAATGCGGAAAATACCGGCCAGTTCGAGCGAACGCTGATCGTCGCCGACGAAGGCTCTTACGTTTCCTATCTCGAAGGCTGCACCGCACCGATGCGCGACGAGAACCAGTTGCACGCCGCCGTGGTCGAACTGGTGGCGATGGACGATGCGGAGATTAAATATTCGACCGTCCAGAACTGGTATCCCGGCGACGAGAATGGCAAGGGCGGCATCTATAATTTCGTTACCAAGCGCGGATTGTGCCAGGGCAAGAACAGCAAGATCAGCTGGACCCAGGTCGAGACCGGCAGCGCGGTGACCTGGAAATATCCAAGCTGCGTTCTGAACGGCGAAGGCAGCGTCGGCGAATTCTACTCGGTGGCGCTGACCAACAATTACCAGCAGGCCGATACCGGCACCAAGATGATCCACAATGGCAAGAACACCCGTTCGACGATCATCTCGAAGGGGATTAGCGCCGGTCACAGCGACAATACCTATCGCGGTCTGGTGCGGGTTGGTCCCAATGCGGAAAATGTCCGCAACTTCACCCAGTGCGACAGCCTGCTGCTCGGCGACCAGAGCGGCGCGCATACCGTGCCCTATATCGAGGTCAAGAATCCGACCGCGACGATCGAGCATGAGGCGACGACCAGCAAGATCAGCGACGACCAGATGTTCTACGCCCAGCAACGCGGGCTGGATGAAGAGGCGGCGGTAAGCCTGATCGTCAACGGTTTTGCCAAGGAAGTTCTGAAGGAACTGCCGATGGAATTCGCGGTCGAAGCGCAGAAACTGCTGGCGATCTCGTTGGAAGGATCGGTGGGTTAATGATGCCTGCGTCTTCCTCTCGTCATTGCGAGCGCAGCGAAGCAATCCAGGGCGGCGCGCGCCCTCTCTGGATTGCCACGTCGCCTGCGGCTGCTCGCAATAACGGGACTGCCAACTCTCGCAGCTTCGCGGCTTCGCGCGAGTCAATTTTTTGCACGCGAAGGCGCGAAGGCACGAAGAAGGTGGTTTTCCTGAAGGGAAGCGTAGGGTGAGCGAAGTTTTTCTCGACCAAATCAAAGATGCGATTCGGGGGATGGAAGCATCTCTCGTTGCTGACGATGATTGCCTTCCCGAAGGGGTGTCGAAATCTCAAATCAAACTCTACTTGGAATATTTCAAGCGCATTGAGGAAAATGTTATTCAGGGGCAAATTCCTGCTCGCGAAGGTCGTAAAACCAATCTGGGACGCATGCGAATTGACAGCTGGCCACTCAGAGAAGGTGAGTTTCCATTGGGGGACAAGATAGCAGTTGTGGAAAGCAACTATATGAAACTGGAAACCAATAGGGATAAAAATGTTAAAAATTGAAAACCTCCACGCCACCGTCGGCGACACCGAAATCCTCAAGGGGCTTTCGCTCACCATCAACGCGGGTGAAATCCATGCGATCATGGGGCCCAATGGCGCGGGCAAGTCTACGCTGGCCTATGCGCTGGGCGGACGGCCCGGTTATGAAGTGACCGAGGGCAGTGCGGCATTTGACGGACAGGATCTGCTCGAAATGGATCCGCATGAGCGGGCCGCGGCGGGTATCTTCCTCGGTTTCCAATATCCGGTCGAAATCCCCGGCGTGTCCAATCTGCAATTTCTGCGCGAAAGCCTGAATGCGCAGCGGCTGGCGCGCGGCGAGGAAGCGCTCAATGGCGCGGAGTTCATCAAGCTGGCCAAGGAAAAGGCGGCGCTGCTGAAGATGGACATGGATATGCTCAAGCGGGCGGTCAATGTCGGCTTTTCCGGCGGCGAGAAGAAGCGCAACGAGATGGTCCAGATGGGCATTCTCGATCCCAAGCTGGCGATCCTCGACGAGACCGACAGCGGCCTCGATATCGACGCGCTGCGCACCGTGGGTTCGGGTATCAACGCGATCATGCGCAAGCCCGACAAGGCGGTGCTGCTGATCACCCACTATCAACGGCTGCTCGACGAAGTGAAGCCGGATTTTGTCCATGTTCTCGCGAACGGCCGGGTTGTGAAGACCGGCGGGCCGGAACTGGCGCTGCAGCTTGAAAATGAAGGCTATGAAGCGATCGCGGAGGCGGCATGATTTTTCAGGCAAGCTGGCTCAACAAATCAACTGCCGCGTCAGCGGCACAGATGTTGTTGGTTCACGCGAAGCCGCGAAGGCGCAAAGAAACAGCGTTTTTCCGCTACTCCTTCGTGTCTTCGCGTCTTCGCGTGATAAAATTCTATACAATGGCCGCGGTCGCGACGGAAGCCGGGAGATAATGATATGACTGCTCCGCTTCCTACGCGTCGTGACGAGGCTTGGCGCTATGCTGATCTCAAGGCGCTTGAAACCGTCTGGTCGAAACTGGCCGGACCAGAGAAAATCAACGTGCCGGCGGGTGAAACCGTTTCGCGTCAGATCGCCGAACTGCCGGTGATCGACGGCGTTGGCGTGATCAATCTCGATGTCACCATCGGCGACAAAGCGACATTCAATCTCCATGTCCTCGCGCACTATGCCGACTATGGCCGCATCTACGTCAGGGCGACTTTGGGCAATGGCTCGCATTTTGAACTGGGCGGCGCGATTCTCGGGTCGGGCAAGCAGACGCTGGAAATCGTTACCGAGACGATCCATGCCGAACCCAATGCGACCTCCAATCAGGTGGTGCGCTCGGTCCTGGCGGACACGGCGACCGGAAGCTTCCTCGGCAGTATCAACGTGGCCCGCCACGCCCAGAAAACCGATGCGGCCCAATCGGTCAAATCGATGCTGCTCGATCGCGGCGCGACCGCGAATGCCAAGCCCGAGCTGGAAATTTTCGCCGACGACGTGAAATGCGCCCATGGCGCGACCGTCGGCGAGCTCGACAAGCAGGCGCTTTTCTATCTCGCCTCACGCGGCCTGCCGCCGGCGCTGGCGAAGAAGCTGATGCTGCAGGCGTTTATTGCCGATGCCTTTGTGTCGCTGGATGATGATGCGGCGCGGGACGCGATCGAGGGCAAGGCGCTTGAGGTGTTGGAGGCTTTGTCGTGAGCGATGCTGGCAACCCGGTTCCCGTTCGTGCTGAGCCTGTCGAAGCACCCGCGCGTTCGAAAGCTGTCCTTCGACAAGCTCAGGACGAACGGAGCCTTGTGTCCCACCGCGCCGACTTTCCCGGTATCGGACCGGACTGGCACTATCTCGACTCCGCCGCCACCGCGCAGAAACCCAAAGCCGTGCTCGACGCCATAGCCCGCGCTTACGGCCCCGATTACGCCACCGTCCACCGCGGCGTATACGAACGCTCGGCCAATATGACGCTCGCCTATGAAGCCGCGCGCAAGCGGGTTGCGGGTTTCCTCGGCGCCGCGTCCGAGAATGAAGTCGTCTTCACCAGCGGCGCGACCGACAGTATCAATTTGGTTGCCGAAAGCTGGGGTAACAAGTTCATCACCAAGGGCGACCGCATCATGCTGTCACAGCTGGAGCATCATTCGAATATCGTGCCGTGGCAGATGCTGGCCGAACGGGTCGGCGCGCATATTGATGTCGCGCCGTTGACCGATGATGGCCAGATTGATCTCGACTGGATCGAGGAACATCTGACCGAGCAGCACAAGCTGGTCGCGCTGGCGCATGTTTCCAATGTGCTCGGGTCGTTGCTCGATGCGAAACGGGCGGCGGTCATCGCGCACAAGGTTGGCGCAAAGTTGCTGCTCGATGGCTGTCAGGCCGCACCGCGTCTGCCCGTGGATGTGGAGGATCTTGGCTGCGATTTCTATGTTTTCTCGGGGCACAAGATTTACGGGCCGACCGGCATTGGTGCTCTGTGGGCACCTTATGAAACGCTCGAGGCCATGCCACCCTGGAAGGGCGGCGGGTCGATGATTGATCGCGTGTCTTTTGACGGCACGACCTACGCGCCGCCACCGGACCGCTTTGAAGCGGGGACGCCGCATATCGTCGGTGTGGTCGGGCTGGATGCCGCGATCCAATATGTCGAGGGCATTGGTCTGGATGTGATTTCGGATCATGAAAATGCCACTCTGGCCAAGGCGCGCGAAGCCTTGTCCGGGATCAACTCGGTGCGGGTCTTTGGCCCTGACAAGAGCATGGGCATATTAAGTTTCGCAGTCGGCGACGTGCATCCGCATGATGTCGCCACTATATTGGATGAAGGCGGCGTTGCGATCCGCGCCGGCCATCATTGCGCGCAGCCTTTGATGGACTATTTTAGCGTCGCGGCAACGGCGCGGGCGAGTTTCGGGGTTTACAGTGATGACCAGGATGTCGCCGCGTTGGTGGACGGCATCAATCGGGTCAGAAAGATTTTCGGGTAAGGTGACGATATGAACGAAGAACGCAAGATATTGGTGGAAGAAGTCGAGTCGGTTGAGAAACCACGGCTGGCAAAGGTCGAGGACGCGGTGGATACACCGTTCGTCTCCAGCGAAGTCGAGAGACCGGATGATGGTGAGCAAAATGTCTCGACTACGCTCGACACGAACGGCAAAGCGAAACCCGTCATGGCACCTTCGCCCTATGAAGCGGAAACCGACGCGGCAAAACTCAGTCGCAAGAAGGATTATCTTGAGGGCTTCTTGGCGCAGAAGCCAGCCGAGACCCCTGCTGGCGAAGCCGGTGGTGATGTTTATGAGGCAGTGATCGATACGCTGAAATCCATTTTCGATCCGGAAATTCCGGTGAATATCTATGACCTCGGCCTGATCTACGGCGTCGAAATCACGCCGGACAATCACGCGATCGTGACGATGACCCTGACCACGCCGCATTGCCCGGTCGCCGAATCGATGCCCGGCGAGATCGAACTGCAGGTCGGCAGCGTGCCCGGCGTCGGCCATGCCGAAGTCAATCTCGTCTGGGATCCGCCATGGGACCCGCAAAAGATGAGCGACGAAGCGAAGCTTGAGCTGGGGATGTTGTAGGATATCCCCTCCCGCTTGCGGGAGGGGCTAGGGGTGGGGCTACAGTGAGCTTTCGGGCCATCCACAATCACCCCGACCCTCCCGTAAACGGGAGGGGAGAAGGAGAATGAAATGACCGACACGAAAACCAAAACCCGCGAAATACCCGCCGCGATCAACCTGACGCCGGCGGCGGAGCAGCGCATCGCCGACCTGATGGCCAAGGCGCCCGACGATGCGATCGGCGTCAAACTCTCCACCCCGCGCCGCGGTTGCTCGGGCTTGGCCTATTCGGTCGACTATGTCACCGAGGAAGTCCCGTTCGACGAGAAGATCGTCACCCCCGGCGGCCTGTTTTACGTCGACGGCGGCTCGGTGCTCTACCTGATCGGCAGCACGATGGACTGGGTAGAGGATGATTTCACCGCCGGTTTTGTGTTCGAGAACCCGAACGCCAAGGGCGCTTGCGGGTGCGGGGAGTCCTTCACGGTATAGAAAAAGGGCGCGGAAATTTCTCCCCGCGCCCCCGTTCTTATGGCCGTTACTGAAGCGGCAAGCTAGTCACCGGACAGTTTGACGAGATCGTTCATCAAGCCGGCCGTACCGTTGGTCACGGTCAACTTGTCGACCTTGCCAGCGATGCTTTCCAGAGCCTCAAGCTCTTTCAGCCGCAGCATGACCGGGTTGTCGGCCATCACCTTTGCGGTGTTCAGAAGCGACCGCGTTGCGTTCGTTTCTTCCCGCCGCTTGATGACGTTGGCTTCTGCCGCCTTCTGGGCCGAAACCACCTGGTTCAGAATCTCCCGCATCTCGCCCGGCAGGATTACATCCTTGAGCGTGATATCGGTGACTTCCAGGCCGATATCGGCCATATCGGACCGCACTTTCGTGGCCGCCGTGTCGTCGACCGTCACCTGCTTTTCCAGGATCTGGTCGAGCGTCATCGCGCCCAGCGTTTTCCGGAACGCATATTGCAGCGCCCGGTAGAGCGCATCGGCAAAGTCCTTCACCTCGGTCACCGCCTTGACCGGATCAATGACCCGATATTCCGCGGAAACGTTGATCCGGAGCGTCACCCGGTCCTTGGTCAAAAGCTCCTGGCCGGTAACGTCAAGCGGCTGCCGCGTCAGATCAACGATCTTTACGGCGACCTTCTGACCGACCATCCAGTAGCCCGTGACACCCGGCGTCAATTCACCGGCCATCCGGCCATCGACGGTGAGCAGGCCGATCTGGCCCTTGTCGACCTCGACAATCCGGACCTGCTCGAGCAGGCTTGCCTTTCCCGCCTTCATCAGCCGGCTGAGCAAGGCAGGAGCGACAACCGGATTTTCTTCCAGTTGCACAATCTCTGCAGCCCAGGGGCCGGCATCGCTCCAAACGGTGAGTTTGCTATCCGGTGAGAGGACAGAATGAATCTGTCCGTCGCAAATGATGACAGCAATTTCGCCGGTTCCGGTCCGGTATTGGGTCAGATGCGCGTTCGCCTGGTCCGGTGCTTTCTCAAACAGCGCCTTTTCATAGACCGACACAAATGCCGCGCTGCTCAGCGCCATGCGCTCGACCCGCAATTGCTTCCGCCAGTTTGGCAGAACATGCTCGCCCGCACCCAATATACCCTTGACCTCGCCCTTGTAGAGCCAGATCGCCCGTTCGTTTTCGTTGATGGTCAACCGCTTCCGGCCCATCAGCTTGTCAATCAAATACAACATAATATTCACGCAAATATCAGCTCACGCCAATCTCCTTCTTGTTGCCGACGCCGGAACTGGCGCAGGACTTTACCCGATCAAAAAGATTCAGGGACCGGTGGCATGGCGCACAGCGGGTCAGCCAGAGCGGGCGTTGCGGGCGCCAGCGCGGACCGGACCGGTTCGAAAACCAGACCGCTCGACGCTGGGCCAGCGCAGCCATTTTGACAGACCGAACCGATTGCCATGGTGGCAGGTGCTTTGCCTTTGGCGGTCGGACGTCCGAAGATATCCGCCCACCGCCGCAGGCGCCGCGCCGTTCACATGCCGGTCCCCGAACCCGGTATTTCAGACAGCATTTGGAGTGCTGCGATCCTTTAGAGGGACCGTTGTGGAGCAGGAGTTGAACCTGCGACCTCAAGATTAACAATCTTGTGCTCTACCCATCTGAGCTATCCAGTGGTGGGTCAGACAGGAATCGAACCTGTTACCTCCGGGCGCAAAGCCCGGCGCTCTTCCAATGAGCTACAGTCCCAGCCGAATCGAGACAAAGCAGCATCCGTACATGGAACTATCAGAGATAGCCCATGCGGGCGGCTTCATGAAACCCTGACCGTTGACGTCCGCCCCATCCATTGATCGGGGAGGCGGGCCGTTAGGGCGCGCGTTTTGCGGGCGCAAGGGGAGGGAGTGGTTTTAGCGGCGAAGCGGGGTGTGGGAGAGGCGAGTGGTTGCGGATGATACTATATCGCCGCTCTCATTCTATTGATATCAACCATATATGCATTGCGTTGCGTTGCCGCGCCTTTTTGGGTCGATGGCGGATCGGTGCTCTACATCAACAAGGACGTAAACGTCCCGATTTTCCAGATGGCGGATATCGGGCTGGTTGCCGATCTGTTTGATGTGGTGCCTATCCTCACCCACAAATCCGGAGACCGGCACTGAGCCAGTCTCCCCATAAACTGCCCCTTCCTTTCGTTTGAAAAGGAAGGATTTGCTTTTCCGCGCGAAGACACGAAGGCGCAAAGAATAATCCTTCGCTCGTCATTCTGAACTTGTTTCAGCATCGAGCGGGAGGTAGGCGCGGACCGCAAAAAGATCCTGAGCCGAAGGCCGCCGAAGGTAAACCAGTTCAGGATGATGAGAATGAAAGCTCATGGTCAAAACGCTGTTTTTCTTGTTATGATGGCAGGATGAAACAGATCTTTTCCTTCATCCCCTTATTGCTAGCTTGGGCTGCGGCTGCAAATGCAACGCCTGAATCAGAGTTGCCTTTAGAAGCGACTTCTCCCTGGAGCCTAAATTATACCGCTTCCTCATGTGAGTTACGCCGCCATTTTGGCGAAAACGAAGGCCAGATTCTCCTTACCATAATTCAAGATCCGAAATTCGGTGTCCTGGAAATTGAACTAATTACACCCCGCTTCAGCACCATAAGGGTGAATAGGACAGGAGAATATTCGTTCGGCAATAGCGCGGAAAAGTCGAAAATTTATGTATCAATTCACCCTGATATGGAAAAGGAGAAATCAGTTTGGCGAATATTCGGCGTAAACCCGGACATCCTCACTAATGGCAGGGAGGACAGCGCTTTAAGAATTGAGGTCAAAGAAATGGCGAACCTCAACCTTCAAATCGGGGACTTATCGGAACCCGCCAAAGCGTTCAAAACATGCCGACTCGACTTGTTCAAAAATTTGGGATGGACTTTGACTTGCTTTCAAAATTGAAGCAGCTGCCTCAACCAAAAGGCAATTATGGTCGGTGGGTTTTGATTTCGGATTATCCTCAGGCTGCTTTCAAACTAGAATTGGAGGGGCTGACTCAGTTTAAACTGGATGTTGATGCAGACGGTCGTGTCACAAATTGCACGATATTGGTGTCGAGTGGTCATTTTCAACTGGACCGAACGACATGCACAAAGGCTAGCGCACGCGCTCGATTCGATCCTGCTCTAGACCAAAATGATAAGCCAACGGCAGCACCATGGGTGTCTTCTGTTCGTTGGCAGGTGCCAAGGTAAAACTTCCTCGATCGCAAATGCCTTCCGCGCGCCCATTTGGCGTCCGGGTGGTAGAAAAGGACCGCCGCGGTGAAGCCATCTTCCAACCCGTTTATCAAGTTGGCCAACGGTCAAAGCCCCGATCTGCCGTCGAAGCAAAATAGCTCGGCGGCGTTGCCCATATGCGGTCGAACTGATCGGCAGCACGATGGACTGGGTGGTGGATGATTTCACCGCCGGGTTCTTGTTTCAAAATCCCAATACCAAGGGGGCGTGTGGGTGTGGGGAGAGTTTTACGGTTTAACTGGTTTTTGCGAGATAGATTCGACTTTGGGAAGATCTGTATAAATCGGAATTTCGATAGACATCCCCGCGTAATATTCATCAGGATCAAATAAAATGCCGACGTTTTGATTGTGTAAAAATAGGATTTGCTCATCCTCAGGGCCGCACATTTCTCTAGACGCAATGTCTTCTAAGCTTTCTTTCTCTTTGATCACATACTCTCGAACCTTGGTCGGCGCTCTTAATATTCGCCCATCCCAAAGTTCCTTCCTTTCTAATTGATTTTGGTCGATTTCTATTTTGTCTTGGGGTTCATTTCTTGTATGGCGTCCCATAAAGCTTT
>NZ_PYIA01000153.1:0-20813 GCF_013265645.1 Sphingopyxis sp. BSNA05
TTTATGAGTCCACTACCTAGCAGCAAGCTGCCAAGTCTGCGCATCCTTCTCCCTCACGGGAGAAGGAGCAACAAAACTCAAGTCTGCGAAGCAATCCAGTCGCGGATCTTGCTTTCCAGCACGGTCATCGGCAGCGCGCCGGTGTTGAGCACCTGGTCGTGGAACTCGCGCGGGTCGAACTTGTCGCCGAGCGCGTCCTGGGCTTCCTTCTTCAGCCGCTGGATGGTCAGCGCGCCGATCTTGTAGGCCAGGGCCTGCGAGGGAATCGCGATATAGCGTTCGACTTCGGCGGTCGCATCGGTCTCGCCCATGCTGCTGTTGTCGAGCATATATTGGATCGCCTGTTCGCGGGTCCAGCCCTTGCTGTGCAGGCCGGTGTCGACGACCAGCCGCATCGCGCGGAGCATCTCGTCGTCGAGATGGCCGAAGCGCTGATAAGGATCGTCATAGAGGCCCATCGGGAAGCCGAGCTTCTCGGAATAAAGCGCCCAGCCTTCGACAAAGGCGGTGTTGCCGCCAAAGCGCATGAAGTTCGGCAGGTCGGTATTTTCCTGGGCCAGCGAAATCTGGAAATGATGGCCCGGCGCGCCTTCGTGCAGATAGAGGGTGGTGATGCCCGATGTGTTGCGCGAGGGCAGGTCATAGGCGTTGAAATAGAAGACACCGGGACGCGATCCGTCAGGCGTGCCGCTCTGGTAGGAGCCGCCGGCCTGGAATTTCTCGATCGATTCGTCATAGGGCCGGATTTCCAGCGGCGATTTCGGCAGCACCTTGAACTGCTCGCCGATCTTCGCGTCGACCGTCTTGCCCATGTCATAATAGGCCTGGGTCAGCGCTTCGCGCGATTCCGGATGGAATTGTTCGTCGGTGCGCAGGAAAGTGAAAAATTCGGACAGGGTGCCGTCAAAGCCGACCTCGGCCTTGATGTCTTCCATTTCGGTCTTGATCCGGGTGACTTCGCTGAGGCCGAGATTGTGAATATAGTCGGCTTTCAGCGGCAGGGTGGTGGTGTTTTCGATCATGTTTTCATAAAGAACCGCACCGCCCTTCATGCTCGACAGGCCGACTTCCTCGCGCGCCACCGGCAGATATTCATTCTTCAGGAAATCATGCATGCGCTGATAGCCGGCGAAAATCTCTTCGGTTGCCGCTGCATATTCCTTGGTCAGGCGCGCCTTGTCGGCCTCGCTGAAATCTTCGGGGAAATTCTTGGTCGGGGCCATGAACGGGCTGTTCTCGAGACCGAGGCCGATCTGGGTGGCGAGCTGTTCGATGACATTGGTGATCGTCAGCTTGGTTTCGACAACGCCGCTGTCCATGCCTTCGCGGAAACGGCCGATCGACCGGTCACCGATGGTGATGAACTGCTTGTGGCGTTTGAGATTGTCCTCGTAATTTTTCACCGTCTTGAACGGCGCGCCGCCCTTGCCGGAAGCAAAGTTGGGATAGAATGTGTGGAAGCCGCTGAAATGGTTGACCGGACGGACCACGGTCAGCGCCATGATTTCGTCGGACAGGCCCTTCAGCGCCTGCTGCTTGTCGCGCTTGAACACGTCATAGGCGATTTTATCGGTGGCGCTCAGCTTGCTGCGGTCGATCTTCATCAGGGCGGCCAGTTCGGCGGTTTCGGCGGCTTTCTCCTTGGCGAAATATTCGTCGGTGATATAATCACCGAGTTGGTCGGCATAGCGTTCGTCGCCGCGGAACAGCGCGCCGATCGGGTTGCGCTTCAGGCTTTCCTCGTCGCTCTTGGCGAACAGGGCCTTCAGCTTCTGCCCCTCGGTCATCTCCGCTTTTTCGTGATGTTCCATCGCCGCAGCGCTGGTCGCGGCGAGCGGCTGGGCGATCGCGATGCTGCCGGTCGCCAGCAGGCTGGTGCCGAGGAGAAGTGCGAGAGATTTCTTGATCATATCTGGTTCCTGTTCAAAAACTGTTATGGCCAGCTAACACGCTAAAGTATCACCCGCAACGACTTCGCCGAAATTGTGATGTCGTTGGTCGAATCCGGTCGGCGGTTGATCGGAGAGCGGGGCCCGGCAGGAGATCAGGCCTCGCGCCACTTGTTCAGCCGGAACCATTTGGTGATGATATATTTGGTCCCCTGTTCGACCGGCGATCCGGCGTGCAAAGTGTCGATATTGGGCGTCCCGTCGGGCTTCATATTGTTCCAGATCAGCAACATCCCGCGACGCGGTTCGACCTCATATTCGAGCTGCGGGAAGGCGGTCGTGCCACCCTTTTCCGGCTCGTTGAGATAGGCCATCGCGGTCCAGCTGCGCTGCCCGCCGTGGGGGCCTTCATATTGCCAGTAGGATTCGCTCTGGTGGAAATAGTCGTGGTGGTCCTTGAACTGCTGGCCCGGCTGGTAGCGCTGGCCCTGGAGAATCTCGCTATGCGATTGCGGCAGGCCCATCAGGTCGCAGATCGCCTTGTCGATGCGCTGGATGTCGGGATCGGCGGGGTCGACGTTGCAGCTGTAGCTAGTGCGATAGCCCTCGCGTTCGCTGCCCTTGTAGAGAGTCGAAGGCTGGCTATTGCTGTCGATCATGTCGATGAGCAGATCGCAATCGGCGTCGCTGAGAAAATTCTGGTGGACATAGAGCTGGACCAGCGGGCTTTCCAGCCACTGCACCCGCGGATGGGCGTTCAGCGTCTCCGTGACGTGGCGGCCCAGCTCCGCCATCCGGCGCGGGCTGGCATATGCTTCCGTCTGCTTTTTCGAAAAGACCTTGGCCATGATCGCAGCCTAGTCGATGACGCGGCCGCGGACCATCACCCAGTCGACCTTTTCCAGCGCGCGGACATCATCCAGCGGATTGCCGTCAAGCGCAATCATGTCGGCGGAATAGCCGACCGCGATCCGGCCGATCTCATTGTCCATGTCGAGCGTTTTTGCGGCGATGCTGGTGGCGCTGGCAATGGCTTCGCGCGGAGTCAGACCGGCATCGACCATCAGTTGCAGCTCCTCGGCATTGCGCCCGTGATTATAGACGCCGGCATCGGTGCCAAAGCCGATCGGCACGCCCAGTTTCTTCGCCAGAGTGACCGCCTTGCCGACGCGGCCCATGGTCATGCGGATCTTGTCCTCGACCACCGGGGTGTAAATGCCCTTGCCGAGCCGCTCGCTGACACCCTTGAACGCCATCAGCGTCGGCACCAGCACGGTGCCATTGGCCTTCATCACCTTGAGCGCCGCCTCGTCGGCAAATGTGCCATGGTCGATCGTATCGATGCCGGCCCGCGCCGCCGCCTCGATGCCGCGCGCGCCATGGGCATGGGCCATGACTTTCAGGCCGAGCGAGTGGGCGGTATCGGCGATCGACCGCATTTCCGCGCTGGTAAATTGCGCGTCCAGTCCGCGTCCCTGCTGCGACAATACGCCGCCGGTGGCGGTGATCTTGATGATATCGGAGCCGGCCCGGCTTGCCTTGCGGACTTTCTCCGCGCATTCGACCGCGCCGGTGCAGCTATAGCCGCTGGTCAGCAGGTCGTTCACATCCTCGGTAAAGCCCGACACATCGCCATGGCCGCCGACAATTGCCAGCGCCGGACCGGCCGCAATGATGCGCGGACCCGGAATGATCCCTTCGGCAGTACCCCGGCGCAGCGAAAAGGCGCTATATTGCGAAGAGCCCGCCTCGCGCACGGTGGTGAAGCCGGCCTTTGCCGTGACCAGCGCGTTTTTCGCGCCGACAACCACGCCCCATTCGGCCGGTTCCGTGGTCTCCTTCCAGAAATCGCCACCCGGATCGCCGGTCAGATGCACATGCAGATCGATCATGCCGGGCATGACGGTCTTGGTGGAGAGATCGATGATGGTAGCGCCGGCATCATATGCTGCGTCCGGCCCGCGCCGGATCTCGGCGATCCTGCCATCCCGAACGATGATCGTTGCCGGTCCGCTCGGCTGCGCGTCAGCATCGGTCAGCAGATTGCCGACGCGGATGATCCGGTCCTGGGCAATGGCGCCGGCCGGCAACATTGCCAGCGCCAGGGTTGAAATGGTCAGGCCGAGCGCGCGTATCATCTTCAGTCTCCTCTTGTCCTGACGCACTTCTGCTTGGCGGCCCCGCATGATGCAACAAAAACCCACCGCCTGGTCAGGCAGCGGGTTTGGTGTTTCAGGCTTCCGGTCTTACCAGAAGAAGTCGTAGATCACGTCGATGACTTCGCCGCTATAGGTATCGACCAGCAGGACATCGTCATAATAGCGGATCCAGCGGGTGCCCGCATAGGCGGTGGGCAGGCGGTAGCGCCAAGGATCGTTGATCCAGTAGCGCGATCCGTAAAAGGATGTGCCCAGAAAGACCCCGATGTTCCAGCGGCGATAGCTGTGCGAGCGATAGGGCGAATAATAGCGGCCGAGCCGGTAATAGCTGCGGTTGGCCTGGCGATAGCGCCGCCAGTCATAACGCCGGTCCTGGCGCCAGTTGCGGTTCCAGTCGCGATTGCTGCGGTTGTAATTGCGGTTGTTTCTGGCCTGCCGGTTATCCCGGTAGCGGCGATCGATCCGGCCGTCCCGGTCGCGGTCTACCCGCCGGTCGACGCGGCCATTATTGTTGCGGTCATAGCGCCGGTCGATCTGCCCGTCGCGATTGCGATCATAGCGCCGGTCAACCCGTCCGTCGCGATTATTGTCTCCGCGTCGTGCCGCGCGCTGGTCCGCGGTGCGCCGGTTCTGTATGTCCGACCGGTTGGCCGCGCGCTGGCGATCCACCCGCCGGTCCCGCTGGGTGGCGAGATTGACATTCCGGTCAGCAGACCGTTCGGTTCGGGTTGTCCTCTGGGATTCCCGGGCTTGCCGGCTAATCGTTGCCTCCCCGCGATTGTTGCGTGCTTGTGGCCGTCGCTGTCCGCGGTCGCCCGTCCGGTTGGCCTGGCGGTTGCCCGGTTGGCGCGGCGCTCGCTGCGACCGTCGCGCTGCAGGGCAACGGCGCCGGTGAGGTCGACTTTTGCCAGTCCGGGGGCGCTGTTGAGACTGGGTGCAATCTCGGCGGCTGATGCCGCGGCAGGCGTCAACATCGTGGCCGCCATCAGGCCGGGAACGAAAAATATACGCATGGCTTACTCCTGTTGTTGGCGACTCCATTTGCCGCATCTGTGCAACAGGTGATAGTTTATTAACCCTGTCGGACTCCTGAACTGACTTGTTATGTTCAGGAAAGGTGGAAGTTATCTGAACATTGCTGTTCAGATAACTTCCACCCCGGACTTGGTCCGGGGTCCATCACGGGTCCTCTAATCGATTTGTTTTTCTGATGGGTTTGCTGACGAACGAGCGGTGCGAACCAACGCTTTCCTGTTTGATGCAAGTTCAGGAGATAGACCCCCGCCTGCGCGGGGGCACGGCTTAATCATTCAGATTATCCTTCTCCAGCCACTCTTCGAGCCATTTGATCGTATATTCGCCGGACTGGAATTCCTCGTCATAGACCAGCTTCTGGTGCAGCGGGATCGTGGTCTGGACGCCTTCGATGACAAATTCGTCCAGTGCGCGGGCAAGCCGCATCATGCAGCCGTCGCGGGTGCGGCCATAGACGATCAGCTTGGCGATCATGCTGTCATAATAAGGCGGAATCGAATAGCCGGCATAGAGACCGCTATCGACCCGGACGTGCATGCCGCCGGGGGCGTGATAGCTGGTAACCTTGCCGGGCGATGGGGCCCAGGTCTTGGGGTTTTCGGCGTTGATCCGGCATTCGATGGCGTGACCGCTGAACACCAGGTCTTCCTGCTTGACCGAAAGATCACGACCGTCGGCGATGCGGATCTGCTCGCGCACCAGATCGAAGCCGGTGATCATCTCGGTGACCGGATGCTCGACCTGCAGGCGGGTGTTCATTTCGATGAAATAGAATTCGTCATTCTCGTAGAGAAATTCGATGGTGCCGGCGCCGCGATAGCCCATGCCCTTCATCGCGTCGACGCAGACCTTGCCCATGGCTTCGCGCTGCTCGGCGCTGATCACCGGCGAAGGCGCTTCCTCGAGGACCTTCTGGTGGCGGCGCTGCAGCGAACAGTCGCGCTCGCCCAGATGAATGGCATTGCCGCGGCCGTCGCCGAACACCTGGAATTCGATATGGCGCGGATCGCCGAGGTATTTTTCGATATAGACGGTCGCGTCACCAAAGGCGGCTTTCGCCTCGGTGCCCGCCTGTTTCATCTGGGTTTCCAGTTCGGTCTCGCTGTTGACCACTTTCATGCCGCGCCCGCCGCCGCCGGAAGCGGCCTTGATGATCACCGGATAGCCGACCTGCTTGGCGACTGTCTTGGCCTCGGCAATCTCGCTGACCGCACCATCGGAACCGGGGACCAGGGGAATGCCCAGATCGCCGGCGGTTTTCTTGGCAGCGACCTTGTCGCCCATGATTTTGATATGTTCCGGCTTCGGGCCGATCCACTTGATCCCGTGCGCCTCGACGACTTCGGCGAAATGCGCGTTTTCGGACAGAAAGCCGTAGCCGGGGTGGATCGCGTCCGCGCCGCTGATCTCGGCGGCTGAAATGATCGCCGGGATCGACAGATAGCTGTCGGCGGCGGCCGGAGGTCCGATGCAGACCGCCTGGTCGGCGAGCCGCACATGCATGGCATCCGCGTCGGCGGTGCTGTGGACGGCGACGGTTTCGATGCCCAGCTCTTTGGCCGCGCGCAAAATCCGGAGGGCAATTTCCCCGCGATTGGCTATCAGGATTTTTCAATGGTCATATTACGACGCCCCCGTGCCGTTCGCGTCGAGCGCAGTCGAGACGCATGTGTTTGGAAGCCGGTCTCTCGACTTCGCTCGAGACGTACGGAGTGACTTAGACATCATCTATGCGATCACGACGAGAGGCTGGTCAAATTCAATCGGCTGGCCATTTTCGACCAGGATGGACTTGACCGTGCCGGCGGTGTCGGAGGTGATCGGATTCATCACCTTCATCGCCTCGACGATCAGCAGCGTGTCGCCCACGGCAACCTTGTCTCCGACGGAGATGAAATTGGCTGCGCCCGGTTCGGGGGCGAGATAGGCGGTGCCGACCATCGGCGATTTCTGGGCGCCGGCGTGATCGTCTGCCGGAGCAGCTTCGGCAGCCGGGGCTGCAGCGGCAGGGGCAGGAGCCGCTGGAGCGGGCATAGAAACCGGCGCGGAAACAAATGTCCCGCCGCCGCGAGCGACCTTGATCTTGCGGTCACCGTCCTCGACTTCAATCTCGCTCAGGCCGGCCTTCTCGAGAATCGCGGCCAGATCGCGAACCAGTTTGATGTCGACATTCATGCCTTCACCCGTTTCTTTCTTTGCAGACATATTTCGTCCTTATAATGTCGTTAAAATTTGCTGGCAGCTTCCAGCGCCAGTTGATAGCCGAAAGCACCAAAGCCGCAAATGGTCCCTTTTGCAACCGGTGCAATGAAACTCTTGTGGCGATATTCCTCGCGCGCAGCGGGGTTTGAAATATGCACTTCGATGACCGGCGTGTTGATCGCCTTGATCGCGTCGAACAGGGCGAGCGATGTATGGGTCAGGGCGCCGGCATTGAGAATTACCGCATGCGCCCCTTCTGCCGACGCTTCGTGCAGCCAGTCGACCAGATGCCCCTCATGGTTGCTCTGGCGAATATCGACATCGAAACCGAGCGTCTGCGCATGGTCCTCGATCTGGCCGGCAATCTCGTCGAGCGTCTCCGAACCGTAGATTTCCGGTTCGCGCATGCCGAGCAGGTTGAGATTGGGCCCGTTCAATACATAGATGGTCTTGGCCGCCAAGATATTGGTCCTTCCCACAGGCTTTTGGTTGCGACTGGAGCGCCCTCTTTATATGGCTCGTTTTTGAAAAGCGAGATCAAAGACATGAAAGTTACCGAAATGGCTGAAATCCAGATCCGATTGAACGGCGATACCCACAAGATTGCAGCCGGCGGCTCGATCGCCAATCTGGTGCGTTCGCTCGATCTCGATCCGGCCAAGGTGGCGGTCGAACGCAATCGCGAGATCGTCACCCGGTCGACACTGGAAGATGTCACGGTCGAACAGGGCGACGAGCTGGAGATTGTCCATTTCGTCGGTGGCGGCTCCGGTGACGACAGCTGGACTGTCGCTGGCCGCACCTTCAACTCGCGGCTGATTGTCGGTACCGGCAAATATAAGGACTTTGCTGAAAATGCCGCCGCGGTCGAAGCGTCCGGTGCAGAAATTGTTACCGTGGCCGTCCGCCGGGTCAATGTCATGGACCGCAACCAGCCGGTGCTGATGGACTTTATCGATCCGAAGAAGACCACCTATCTTCCCAACACCGCGGGCTGTTTCAATGCCGACGAGGCGATCCGCACCCTGCGGCTGGCGCGCGAGGCGGGCGGCTGGGATCTGGTCAAGCTGGAAGTCCTCGGCGAGGCCAAGACATTATATCCCAATATGCGCGAAACGCTCGAGGCGACCGAGGTGCTGGCCAAGGAAGGCTTCAAGCCGATGGTCTATTGTGTCGATGATCCGATTGCCGCGAAGCAGCTGGAAGACGCCGGCGCCGTGGCGATCATGCCGCTGGGCGCGCCGATCGGGTCGGGTCTGGGTATCCAGAACCAGGTGACGATCCGGCTGATCGTCGAGGGCGCGAACGTGCCGGTGCTGGTCGACGCCGGTGTCGGCACCGCGAGCGATGCAGCGGTGGCGATGGAACTGGGCTGCGACGGCGTGCTGATGAATACGGCCATTGCCGAGGCGAAGGAGCCGGTACGGATGGCCCGCGCGATGAAGCTTGCCGTCGAGGCCGGGCGCGAGGCCTATCTGTCCGGACGCATGGGCCGCCGCATGTATGCCGACCCGTCGAGTCCGCTTTCCGGGCTGATTTAGTGCCTTAATACAGCAAGATATGGTGTCATCTGTAACTAGCTGATTCGTAACAAAAGTTACATGATGTTAAATTGGTCGACCGACGATTGTCGTTGGTCGAAGCCGTCTGCCGTTCGCCGATCAAAATGGCGGTTTATCGAAGTCCGGATGCTCGCCGGGCATCGCTCCCCTATCCAAGATGGTGAGGCGGGAGCACAACCAACGTCTCTCCAGACAGCCATTCCCCGGCACGATGGATAAACCGCTCCCGACCTCACCCCCTAACGGGCTGCGCCGGCCCCCATTTTATCCGGCAACGCCCAGAAAATTTTTGAGGAGTGAGAGAATGTCGAACATTAACTTTACAAAGTCCCTTTGTGCCGCTGCCGCGATTGCCGTTGCCGCAACCGGCTTTGCTGCCAGCGCCAGTGCCCAGGGCCGGATCACCCGGACCGCCACGGTCGAATATGCCGATCTGGACCTGACCAGCGAACATGGTCAATCGACCTTGCAGGGTCGTCTGAAGGGCGCCGTTCGCGAAGTCTGCGGCAGCGTCGACGCGAAGAACCTGACCGACGTGCTGGATCATGGCGCCTGCATGCAGGAGGCCAAGGCCTCGGCCCAGCGCGCCAGCGTCACGATCATGGCTGCGGCCAAATCCGGCCAGCCCGTCAAAACCGCAATGGTGATCAGCAACTAAAGCAGATTCCGAGAGCCGCAAATCCCCAACAAGCGGCCGCAATTTGGCCAAAACAGCCTTCAAAAGCCCCGGTGTCCCTTACACCGGGGTTTCTTTTGTGGATAAGGCTTCTTTACTGTAAAAGCAACTATAGACAATTATTTGTATTTATTCTGTAGTAATACTATCTTTATACAGTTCAATATAAAATGATAATCTAATAAATATGAAAGGCTTGCAATTATCCAAGTATTTCTAACGTATTAACCATCGCTGGAAACGCGATGTAAACGTTTTTCCGCTCATATGTAAATGATTGTAACACGGGGTGCAGGTAAAAATGGCATCCTGATGGGATGATTCAGCGGGGTCGCCGCAGCGTCTGGGAGGTTCTATGGAAATTGATCGGCAGAGAAAACCGAAGAAAGTTATCGGTCCTTTCGGTGAAGCCTGAGCCTCAATGATTTGCCGAAAAGCAATACCACCAGATGGGTGATCCGGCGAAAGGCAGAAGTGGTCGCGGCCGTTACCGGTGGCTTGCTCAGCCTTGAGGAAGCCTGTGATCGCTATGATCTCTCGCTCGAGGAATTTCTCTCCTGGCAGGAATCCATCGACAAGTCCGGTCTGCCCGGGCTGCGGATCAGCTATCTTTCCAAATATCGTACAGAATACCGGGCGAGACAGGAAAAGCTCGAACAGACAGGGTCGCAATCACCTCGAGATCCGTTAGCGGATCTTCACTAACTGAAAGCCCTACATCATGTCCAACAAGCGAGTCCTCGTCATTGACGAAGAGAGCGCGTTTACGCGTTTCTTGCAGGATGACCTCGAGCAGCGCGAAATATCCGTAGCATGTGTCTATTCTCCCGGCGACGAGAACGGAGCGACAGCCTTCGCTCCCAATGTCATCCTCGCCGATCAGAAAATGCTCTCCCAAAGCAACGCCAGCCTGTTGCACAAATTGCCTCTTGTTCTGATGACCGGAGCGGATTCGCAATGGTATAACGGCAGCGAAGCCTCGATAACGGCGGCCAATTCGCAAATTGTCGCAACGATACCGAAGCCATTCGAGCCCAATATGCTGGCCGAGCTGATCGACCGATATGCGCAGGACAGCCAGAAGATCAATCTGGACACGGAATATATCGAGGCGCTGGTCGCGAGCAACCGGTTGCTCGACAATCTCGTCGTCGAATTCCAGTCCAAGCATGCGCTGGATGATGGCCGGATCGTCGGCTATGAGGCGCTGTCGCGGCTGAAAACCCGGCGCGCGATCAGCCCGGCGACAATTTTCTCCGCCGCGACGGAAATGTCGCTGGAGATAGAGGCGACGATGAATGTCGTCGACCAGGTGATCAAACTGGCCAGTTCGCTGCGCCGGTCCCGGAAGACCATGCCGGTGTCTTTCAATTGCAGCGCAATATTGCTGACCCAGTCCGATTTCGTCGACGCGCTTTTTGCCCGGTTGCAGCAGTCGCCGAATATGGGTGGTTCGGTGATCATGGAAATCACCGAGGAAAACCGGGTTGCCAATATCAAGGTCGTCTCCGAAATCTGCCAGATGCTGGGCCAGTACGGGCTGAAAGTGTCGATCGACGACTATGGCACCGGCCACAGCAATCTCGACCGGATTGCCGAAATCCCCTTTGCCGAGCTGAAGCTGGACAAGGAAATTTTCTGGGCCTTCTGTAACGACCGGGTCCCGATCACGGTTCTGGGATCGATCATCGACTTTTGCCACATGCGCGGAGCCAAGACGGTGGTCGAGGGCATCGAGACGCCGTTCCATCTGGAAAAGGCGCGGCTGCTGGGCGCCGACCAGGGCCAGGGCTTTTACTGGGGACGCGCCGTGCCACCGCAATATCTCGTCAAGGACTGGCAGGGATTCTGATCCCCGGGCCGCGCGACGGCAGATCGCCATGGCCGGGATCTTTCTTCATTCCGCCGGTCTCGCGCAAGGTCGGGTGCGCATATTCCGGCAGTGTTTTACGGATTCGCATATCAGACATATTTGAACTATGCTGACCGTCATTACAGCGGCTTGAGGGGATTCTAATGAAACAGCTGAGCGCACTGGATGCGATGTTTGCCTATACCGAAACCGCGAACACGCCGATGCATATCGGCCAGTTGCTGATTTACGATCCCTCGACCGCGCCGGGCGGCAAGGTCGGATTCAAGGACATCCTGCGCTATATCGAAGGGCGTCTCGATGGTGCGCGGATCTTCCGGCAGAAACTGGTGCGGGTGCCCCTCGATCTCGATCATCCTTACTGGGTCGATGACGCGAATTTCGATCTCGAGTTTCACGTCCGCCATATCGCTTTGCCCAAGCCGGGTGACTGGCGGCAATTGTGCATCCAGGCGGCGCGCATCTATGCCCGGCCGATGGACATGAACAAGCCGCTCTGGGAATATACGGTGATCGAAGGACTCGACAATGTCGAGGGCGTGCCGAAGGGCAGCTTCGCGGTCCTGCACAAGATGCACCATGCCGCGATCGACGGCCAGTCGGGGCTGCAGATGACGCTGGCATTGCACGATCTCGATGCGGAGATGAAACCGCGCACATTCGACATGCAGTTCCAGCCGGAGAAGGATCCTAACCCGGTCGCCCTGCTCGCCAAGGCGCAGTTCAACAATATCGCCAATCCGGTGCGCGGGCTGCAGAATTTGCAAAACTGATCCCGATGCCGAAACGGCTGTTCGACGTGCAGCGCGAATTCCGCCAGCGGGATGACGCCAAGGGCAGCATCCCCAAGACACGCTTCAACAAGAAGCTCAGCCCGCACCGCGTGTTCGACGGGCGTGAATTTGCCCTGTCCGACATCAAGAAAATCCGCGAGGCTTTTCCCGGAGCGACGGTGAACGATGTCATGATCGCGGTGGTCAGCGGATCGATGCGCGGCTATCTCGCGGCCAAGGACGATCTTCCCGAAAAGACGCTGAAGATCGGCGCACCGGTCTCGGTGCGGACCGACGATGACAAGGATAGCGCCGGCAATCAGGTGACGATGATGCAGGTCGGCGTCGGCACCCATCTGGCCGATGCGGGTGACCGGTTGAAATTCATCATGGAGGAAACCCGGCGCTCCAAGGCTATGACCCAGGCGCTCGGCGCCAAGACGCTGATGGAATTATCCGGCGCGATGCCGGCTGGTCTCACTGCAGCGGGGACCAAGATGATGGTCCGCGCCGGTCTGGTCGAGCGGCTCAATCCGGCGGTCAATACGGTGGTCACCAATGTACCCGGGCCAATGGTGCCGATGTATTTTGCCGGGGCCGAGCTGGTCAAGAGCTTCGGCATGGGCATATTGGCCGAGGGCCAGGGGCTGTTCCACGTTGTCACCAGCTATAATGGCAATGTCATCCTGACCTTTCTGGCCGACCGCAACATCATGCCCGATCCGGAATTTTACGCGACCTGCATTTCCGACAGTTTTGCCGATCTGATGAAAGCGGCGGCGAAGCAGGCGGCGTCGGATGCCAAAAAGGCCAAGGCCAAGAAGTCGAAGCAGCCGAAAAAGCCGAAAAAGCGCGTTTCCTCCTCTGCCGCTACGGCGGGCAGGGGCCGGACAAAAACGACTGCAAAATAGCGGCCTTCCTGCTTGACTCGGCGGGTCTGATTGCGCATCGGTTCCGTTAATCATTCAATTAAAGAAGGACTCGCCATGAGCACTGTAGAATTTAACGATCGCGTCGCCATTGTCACCGGCGCGGGGGCCGGTCTGGGCCGCGAACATGCCAAGGAACTGGCGCGGCGCGGCGTGAAAGTTGTGGTCAACGATTTCGGCGGCGCGCGCGATGGCACCGGCGGTTCCGCTACCGTGGCCGAGCAGGTTGTAGCCGAAATCGAAGCCGAAGGCGGCGAAGCCATGGCAGCCGGCTGCAGCGTCACCGACATGGCTGCGGTCGAGAAGATGGTCGCAGACGCGATCGCCAAATGGGGCCATGTCGACATTCTCGTCAACAATGCCGGCGTGCTGCGCGACAAGAGCTTCCACAAGATGAGCATGGAAGATTTCCAGTTCGTCATGGACGTCCACCTGACCGGCAGCGCCAATTGCACCAAGGCCGTCTGGGATCATATGCGCGAACGCCAATATGGCCGGATCGTGATGACCACATCCTCCACCGGTCTCTACGGCAATTTCGGTCAGGTCAATTATGGCGCCGCGAAACTCGCTCTGGTCGGCATGATGAACAGCCTGCACCAGGAAGGCGCGGGCAAGGGCATCCACACCAACTGTATTTCGCCTGTGGCCGCCACCCGCATGACCGAAGATATCATGCCGGAAGAAGCCCTGAAAGCCCTGGTCCCCGAAGCGGTGACCCCGGCTGTGGTCTATCTGTGCAGCGACGGCGCGCCTTCGAAGACCATTTTGACGGCGGGTGCCGGCGGCTATGCAGCGGCGAAAATCTTTGAAACAGAAGGCATCTGGCTGCCGGAAGACAAGCGCAGCGCCGAATCCATTGCCGAAAATATCGACCAGATTTTGGACGAAACCGGCATGCAGGAATATGCCAATGGCGGCGGTCAGGGCGGCAAGTTCTTCCGCCGGATGCAGGAAGTCATGAAGGGCTAAAAGACCCGCGAACAGGAGAAATAATATGCCAACGATCAAAGCAAGCGAACTGGAATCCTGGAAGGGCAAGGAGGTCGGTGTATCCGACTGGGTCCTGGTTGATCAGGACCGGATCAACACATTCGCCGACTGCACCGAGGACCATCAGTTCATCCATATCGACGAGGAAAAAGCCAAGGCTACACCCTTTGGCGGCACCATCGCCCATGGTCTGCTGACCCTCTCGCTGTTGCCGAAACTGTCCTACGGCACGACGCTGGGCCTCGAAGGCACGGTGATGGGTATCAACTACGGCTTCGACAAGGTGCGCTTCCTCAATCCGGTGCGCGCCGGTTCCAAGGTCCGCGGTCGTCACACATTAGTGGACGCGGTCGAAAAGCAGCCCGGTCGCTGGTTGCTGACCTATAATGTGGTTGTCGAGATTGACGGTATCGAGACGCCGGCATTGATCGCGACTTCGCTGGTGATGATCGTGGTCGGCTAGGCCAACAGAACGAGACAAGCAAAAAGGGCTCCGGACCGGTTCCGGGGCCCTTTTTATTGCCATTCTCTATTCCGATGGTCTCAGGCGGGGATGAGCACGTTGCGCAGCAGCGGATCTTCCATCGCCCGGCCCGCGCCATTGGCAACGCAGGTCAGCGGATCGTCGGCAATAGTGACCGCCAGGCCGGTTTTCGCGGAAATAAATTCGTCAATCCGTCCCAGCAAGGCGCCGCCGCCGGTCAGGACTATGCCCTGTTCCATGATATCCGCGGCCAGCTCCGGCTTGCTGTGCTCGAGTGCGTTGAGCACGGAATCGGCAATCTGTCCGACGGGTTCGGCAATGGCCCGGGCAATCTCGGCTTCGGTGATGGCAATTTTTTCGGCATGCCGCTGACCAGGTCGCGGCCCTTGATATGCATCGTCCGGCCTTCGCCCTCCGGACTCATCGCACTGGCGATTCCGTGTTTGACGAGTTCCGTGGTGGTTTCACCAATCGCCAGATTATGCTTGCGGCGGATGTGCGACGCGATGGTGTCGTCGATCTTGTCGCCGCCCATGCGGCCCGACGTGCTATAGGCGAGCCCTTGCAGCGACAATATCGCGACCTCGGTGGTACCCCCGCCGATATCCACCACCATTGCCCCCACCGGATCGGTCACCGCAAGACCGGCGCCAATCGCGGCGGCCATCGGCTCCTCGATGAAGTAGATCCCGGATGCACCCGCGTTGGAAGCAGCATCGCGCAACGCGCGAAGCTGTACATTGGTCGAACCGGACGGAATGCAGACCACGATATCAAAACGCCGGAATATCCCGGTCTTTTTCTTGTGAACCTTGTGAATGAGATGATTGATCATCTGCTCCGCCACATCGAGATCGGCGATTACGCCATCCTTGAGCGGACGAAGGACCCTGATATTGGCAGGCGCCTTGCCCATCATCAGCTTGGCATCGCTGCCAACGGCGCGCACCTTGGTCACGCCGTCACGTGTCTCGAGCGCAACCACCGACGGTTCGTCGAGAACGATCCCGCGATCCCGCGCGTAGATCAATGTATTGGCCGTACCGAGATCGATAGCCAGGTCATGCGACCGGAGCTTGAAAAAATTGTTCATAAAGGAGGAAATACTTCAACTAGAGCGGCCATATTGCCAATGTCATCGGGGGGCATGCCTCGGGTGACAGCGCGCCAATGAACCTGCGCTGTATAGCTATTCGACGCCAGCGGGATGCCCATTCGTCATATGGGTGGATAATTCGGTCGAACCGATTTTTGCGCGCCGTTCCTCGCCGGCATTGCGGCGCCAGGGAGAGGAGAATGGCAGGGTGAGATGGATGGAGCCCCTCGATCATCCATGAAGCTCCGACCGGATACGCGCTTTATTGGCCAGCTGGTGACGGGCCTGCGGACATTGTCTGCCAGATCGCGGACCGCAGCATTTTCTATCGGCAAGGCTGCTGTTTTTGCTTGCCGGCGGTTAGCCTTGATCCGGGCATATCCGTACAGATACTGATGTCGATCAGTCCGGAAATGTCTATTGTCATTGAAACAAGGCTATCTGGCGGCGGTTGCGGCGGGAAGAATGGCCAGTCATTTGAAACAACAGGAGCAATATTCCATGGCCGTACCGACGAAAATTCTGGTCGCCACCGATCTGACAGCCAGGGCCGACCGGCCGTTCGCACGGGCAAAATTGCTCGCCGACATCTGGAATGCAGCGCGGACCCTGCTATTTGTCAGCAGCCCCAAGACGGAGGTTGATATCGCGAAGGTCGAGGCCCAGCTGCTGCGCAACTATGGCGCCGATGCCGAAGGCTGCAATCTGGCTATAAATTACGGCAAGCCTCCCCAGGTGATCGCCGAAACGGCGGAACAGCTGGACAGTGAACTGATCATCGTCGGCGCGCGCGGCATAATAATATTTCCGATTTCTTCCTCGGCACGGCGGTCGACCATCTGGTCCACCATGCCAGATCGCCCGTGCTGATCGTAAAGGAGCGGCCCCGCGCCAATTATGACCGCATCCTCGTGGCAACCGATTTTTCGGAATTTTCCGCCCATGCGCTGCGCACCGCGCTGGACTTTTTCCCGCGGCGAAAATCGAGCTCGTGCACGCCTATCATGTCGCCTACGAAGCCTGGCTGAAATCCGATGGCGTTGCCGATGAAATGCGGTCCGACGCAGAAAAAGAATTGCAGGATTTCATGACCGGCCTGAACCTGCCGGAGAGCCATGCCTCGCGGGTCACACCGCATCTGGTCGAGGGCAATTTGCACCAGTCGGTCCACAATATGCTCGATAGCGGTGATTTTGATCTGCTGGTGCTGGGGACGCATGGTCGCGGCGGTTTCGTCATGGCAACCATCGGCAGCCGTGCCAGCGAAATGATGGGCTGGTCGCCGGTCGACGTGTTGATGGTCAGAAAACCCGCCTAGGGGCGGACCCTAGGCCAGCGCCGCCTCTGCATTTTCCTGATCCTCTGTTGCGGGCGCGCCGGTCAGGCGCCGGTACAGGTGCCATGTCGCATGGCCCAGCACCGGAAGGACGACCAGCAGCCCCAGGAAAAGCGGCAGCATGGCGATGAACAGCGTTACCGCAATCAAGACCGCCCAGGCCAGCAGCACGAATGTGTTCGACCGCACCGATGCCAGGCTGACGATGATGGCGGTGATGAAATCGACATTGCGGTCGACCAGCATCGGCAGGCTGGCGACCGTGATCGCGTAGAAGACCAGAGCCATGATCGCTCCGACGATGCTGCCGACCACCAGCATCATGATCCCGGCGCGCGTTGCGAAAAATGCCATCGACTCCGACCCTGTGCCGGATTCGGCCAGAAAAATGGCAAATATGCCATGGGCTATCATGATCCAGAATCCGAAAGCGACAAACAGGATGACCCCCATGCTCAATATCTGTTCGTCGCCGCGCCCGCGTAGCGCACCGAGAATCGCGCGCCAGCTCATCGGCAGGCCGGCTTCGCGGCGGCGGCTGACCTCATAGAGACCGACCGCGACAAAGGGTGCGAGCAGCGGGAACCCCGCAGCCGCCGGAACCAGCCAGGCGATCTCGCCGCGGACAAAAAGAGCGAAATAGATGAACATGCCGGCGCTGACATAGATGGCGGCAAAGAACAGGCCGAAGGCCGGATAGGCCCTGAAATCGTTCCAGCCGGCTGCCAGCGCGGCGCGAAGGTCGGCGAGCTGGAGATCGCTGGCAACCGCCACCGGCGCAATCTGTGCCTGTTTGCCCATGTTCATTCCATCTCCTCCCCGCGGAAATATGCGGGCAGAATGCCGCAAATCTTCCGCTACATCAAGTTTCGGCAGGATTGCTGATTTTTCGCTTCAGCAAATGGTCTGAAATCGGTTCAGGGTTTGCCGGCGATCCGGATGCACTGGCCGGTCACCCATTCGGAAGCCGGTGCGCAAAGATAAAGGGTCAGCGCGCCAATATCCTGTGGCGTGCCCAGTCGCCCCGCGGGCAAGCCGAGTGTGTCCTCGAAGCCGACAAAATCCTCGTCGGTCATGTCCAGCGCCTTCTTGACCGTGTCGGTGGGGACGAAGCCGGGCAGGATCGCGTTGACGCGCGTCTTGGGTCCGAGCTCGTGGGCGAGGGTCTTGGTTAGCATCAGCACACCAGCCTTGGCGGCGCTATAATGGCCGCTGCCGGGGAAGGGGTCCTGCGCGGCCAGCGAGCTGGTGTTGACGATCCGGCTGCCCTCGCCGAAATGCTTGCAGGCGGCACGCACGCCATGGAAGACCGAGGTCAGGTTGGTCGCCAGCGTCTTGTCCCATTCCGCTTCGTCCAGTTCGGTCAGCGGTGCGGACACCAGCGAACCGCCCGCATTGTTGATCCAGATGTCGAGCTTGCCAAATTCGTCGACTGCGCGCTGGGCTAGCGCATCCATATCGGTGGCGCTGGTCACATCGGTGGCATGGGCGATGGCCCGACCGCTGCTGTTGCTGGCGTTTATTTCGTCCGCCACCCGGCTTATCTCGTCCATGCTGCGCGAGGCACAGACAACATTGCAGCCCGCATCGGCGAGGACCTTTGCCATGCCTTCGCCTATCCCCCGACCCGCGCCGGTGATAACGGCGACTTCGCCGGCGAGGTCGAACAGGGGATTGGTCATATTGGGAATCCTATAAGTAACCGTTCGCCCTGAGCTTGTCGAAGGGCCCTGCGCGTCAAGCCAGATGCTTCGACAGGCTCAGCACGAACGGATTTGGTTTAATGGCAATTATTCCGCCGCCTCTAGTTCCACCGTCGCCTGTTTCGCCCTTACCCGTATGGGAATGGCGCTCATCAGCGGAATGCCGGTGCGCTTGTCATAATCGCGGTCGTTGAACGACAGTCGCCCGGTATTGCCGCCCGCGCCGAGCGGGTCTTCTTTCTCGTCGGGATTGGTGCCCCAGCTGTGCGGTGTGGAAACACAACCTGCACGCACGGTCTTGTCTGCCTTGGCGACGCAACTGATGAAAGCGCGGGCCGATTCCAGCTCGACCGGCTGGTCCTCGGACAGGCCCAATGCTTCCATATCGGCCGGGTTCATGAAGGCGGGATGATGCGGCACGCGTTTGCGCTGTACGGGATCTTCGTGCCAGTTGCTGTTGTGGATCGCGGTCATCCGCCGTCCGATCATCCGGAAGGGGAAGTCGCCGTCCTCGATCGGCTCGCCCAGCTTGGCGGCATATCCGGCGAGCTCTTCCATCATCGCGCCGTTGCCGACCGACAGCTTGCCTTCCCAGCCGGCCGGTTTGGGTTGTACGAGCAGGGCCTGGGCTTCGACGATCTTGCCCTTCTGCACCTCTTCATCCTCGTAGAGCTTGGCGATATCCGCCGGGCATCCGTTAAGCGATGCGCTCCACGCGCTGATCGGATCGGGGGTTTCGCCGGGCGGGAAAGGCGTTGCTTTCTCTTCCCGCTCATCGGGATGGGCGAGCAATGCCCAGGACTTGACCTTGATCGTCTTGTCCATTTCCGAGGCGAGCGCGTGGATGAACTCATATTCCTCGCACAGATCGGACCTTCCGGGGACTGCATGATCGGCGGGCTGGCCTGCGCATAATTATTCTCGAAGCCCCAGCCGGCACCAAAGCCTCCGTAGATTTCCGGCGCAGCGGTGTTTCCGTGCACCTCATAATGCAGCTTGGGTGCGATGACATAGTCGGCCAGCTCGGCGGTCTTCGACATGCGCGGGTCGATGCAGACCAGCAGATCGAGCGCCTTCATCGCCTCGAAGGTTTTGAGCTGGTCAGGCCAGGCAAGCATCGGATTGCCGCCGAGACAGATCAGCGCCTTCACCTGCTTGTCGCCGGGCGTCAATATCTCGTCGGGCAGCGCCGAGGTCGGCATGCCGGAAATGCTCTGCTCGAGATCGCGGCTGTGCAATTTGCGGCCGAAACCCCAGGCGGGGATCGGGCCGGGCGTGGCGGCGATCGGCGGGGCGGGCTTGGTGAACACGCCGGTGCGGCGATTGAGATCGCCTTCGCGCAGCCAGTGCCCCATGATCGAAGTCAGCGCGAGATTGAGATATTCGGTGATATTGCCGCCGCCCGACATATTGGTGCCGGTGCCGCCGCTGATGCTGGCCTTTTTCCAGCTGCCGTACATGCGCGCCGCGCGAACTATATCTTCTGCCGCCACGCCAGCGCGGTCGGCGGCCGGTCCGGCGTCGAATGGCTGCACGGCTTTTTTCAGCGCTTCGAAGCCATCGACATCGCCGGCGACGAAATCCTTGTCGTACAATTCCTCGTTGATGACGATCTTGGCAATGGCGCCGAGCAGGATCGGGTCCTGTCCGGGGCGGCACTGCAGATGGATATCGGCCTGCTTTGCGCTGTCGGTAACGCGCGGGTCGATCACGATCAGCTGCATGCCGCGCTTCTTCGCGTCGTGCAGCTTTTTCGCCGGGTTCATACCGAGGCCGCCGTTCATCGACACCACCGGATTGGTGCCGATCAGCATCAGCCCGTCCCAGTCGCCAACCCGTGGCGCGCCGGCGAGCCATGGTCCGATCAGGCGCGGGCGATACCTTTGCCGGGCTGATCGATGGTAACGCTGTCATAGACCGAGGTCGATCCGATCGAGTCCATCAGCGCCAGCATGAAGGCATGGGCGTTGACATTGTTATAACCGAAAGTGCCGACATAAGAGGCCACGCTGTCGGGGCCATGTTCCTCGACGATCCGCTCGAGCCGCGCGGCAATATCGCGCGCCGCATCGCGCCAGTGCACCGGCTGCTTCTCGCCGTTTT
>NZ_PYIA01000154.1:0-29771 GCF_013265645.1 Sphingopyxis sp. BSNA05
TTTGAGCGAGGTCAGCGCTTCATGCTGTTGCGCGTTCATCTCTTCCAGCGCCTTGTCGAGATCGGCCAGCAGCTGCTGATAATCGCTGACCAGCTTGGACAATTCGCCTTCCAGTCGCGCCACTTCGTCAACGGCGTTGTTTTCCTTCAGGATCCGGATGGCCGATTTGGTCTTGCCGATGGCTTCGTCATAGGCGCTTTCGACATTGGTCCGCTCCTTCAGGATCGATTCCCTGAGTTCATCGAACATCAGTTCGATTTCCTCGCCGATCTCGGACTGGAGGCTGGCTTTCAACTCGGTCTGGGCGGAGGCTATTTCAGCCGTCATGTCGGCAGCGACATCCTCGACTTTTTCCTTGTGGTCCTCGATCTGGGCGTCGAGCTTGCGGAGATAGAATTGCGGCAGATGGAGTTTTATCTCCACCCGCTCCATTTTCACCACCGGCTTGTCGAACTTAATTTCCACTCGCTTGCTCGAGAATTGCGGAATATCGGTCTTGATCGTCACCCGCTTCATATAGGCTTCCGGCACATGGGCGTAGATGCAGGTCCATTTGACCTTGAAGCCATGGAATTCTGGCTTTTTCGCGATGCACTTCCGTACCATGCGGGTGGCAGGAACATCGAATTTGAGTTCCTTGATTTTCATCGTCACCTCGGGAATGTCGAATTTGATCGTTTCCCTTTCCATGGAAAATTGCGGCACGTCGAATTTGATCGATGTCAGCTTCCACTTCACGTCAAAGGTGAGGTTGAGCATCGCTTCGGTATCGGACGGATCGGGAGCATCATCATTGATATTCCCCAATTGTTCCGATCCCTTCTGTCTGATCGCCTGAACGCGGGCTTCGAATTTTTCCTTCAGTTCATCCACTTTTTCTGGATCACTGCGTTAGAGTTTTCGCCGGGCATTGATTCTGTCTCCTCTGAATAACGCGACCGCAAAACTGTAACCAATGGCGCGCCGGGCGTTGCGTGATGTCCGTCACGCCTTCGGCTGATCACGCCGGATCCGACGGAGAAAGAGCCCGTTCATCTCTCGTTCATATTTCCGATGGTCGTATATGTTACGTTATATCATTTTATTCGCGAGGAGAGAATTAATGAGAACGCCCCCCGGAAGCATCGCTTTTCCCGCCGGCATGACCGCCTGCGTCCACGCCGTTGCCCTGACGATGATCATCTCGTCCTGCTCTTCCGACAAGCAGTCCGCTTCGAAAAGCTATGCGCCGCCAATGCAACTAGACATGCCTGCCATGCCAGAGGAGGCCGAGGCGAGTTTTGACAGCGCAGTGGCCTATGCGCCGGGCGTCGTTGCTGTTCCCTTGCCTTCCAATGCCATCGTCATCGACCAGAATGGTGTGCAGATTTACGGCAAGCAGCCCGAGCAGCAGACCACGGTCTACCGCTACCAGCCATCCTTGCGCGATCCGGTTGCGATCCCGAAAGAAGACCGCGAACGCTATGACGGCGAGCCGGTGTCCGACGTCAAGCTGGCGAGGCTGGAACCGGTTTCCACCTTCTCCGTCGATGTCGATACCGGCAGCTATTCGAACACCCGCCGTTTTCTGACCGCGGGCCGGTTGCCGCCGGAAGCAGCGGTCAGGACCGAGGAAATGGTCAATTATTTCCGTTACGACTATCCCAAACCCGCCAGTCGCGATGTCCCGTTCAGCGTGTCCAGCGAAGTGGCGCGATCCCCCTGGAACGATCAGAGCCGGCTGCTGCGGATCGGCATACGCGGCTATGATCTCGACCACAAGACGCGCCCGGCGGCCAATCTGGTTTTCCTGCTCGATGTTTCGGGCAGTATGCATGCCGGCGACAAATTGCCGCTGGTCAAGACGGCGCTCGGGATGCTCGCCAACAAGCTGACCGCCCGCGACAAGGTTTCCATCGTCGTCTATGCAGGCGCCGCCGGACTGGTGCTGGAACCGACCAGCAGCACCCGCGATATCAAGGCAGCACTGGCCCGGCTCGATGCCGGCGGATCGACCGCGGGTGGAGCGGGCATCCAGCTTGCCTACAAGACCGCCCGCGACCATTTCGTCAAAGGTGGCGTCAACCGGGTCATCCTGGCGACCGACGGCGATTTCAATGTCGGAATCACCAGTCAGGACGACTTGATCAAGCTGATCGAGAAAAACCGCGAAAGCGGCATCACGCTGACCACGCTGGGCTTTGGCCAGAAGAATTATAACGAAGCGATGATGGAGCAGATCGCCGATGTCGGGAACGGCAATTATGCCTATATCGACAATGCGATGGAGGCGCGCAAGGTGCTCGACGAAGAGATGACGTCGACCCTGTTCACCATCGCCAAGGATGTCAAAATCCAGATCGAGTTCAATCCCGCGGTGATCTCGCAATATCGTCTGATCGGCTATGAAAACCGGGCGCTGCGCGAGGAGGATTTCGACAATGACCGGATCGATGCCGGGGATATCGGTGCCGGCCATCAGGTTACCGCTCTCTACGAGGTGATCCCGGTCGGCAAGACCGGCTGGATCGGCGACCGCCGCTATTCGAAAACCAAGGCCGGTGCTGCGGTAAAGGGCGAGGAAATGGCCTATCTGAAGTTGCGCTACAAATCCCCGGATGGTGACAAGTCGAAACTGATTGCCCAGACCATCAGCAGCGCGTCCCTGGACAGCGCGCCGCAACCGAAAGGCGATCTGGCGTTCGCGGTTGCTGTTGCCGCCTTCGGGCAGAAATTGCGCGGCGACAGCAAGCTCGCCGATTATTCCTTCGATCAGGTTGCACGGCTGGCCGGATCGCCGAGTGGCTATTGGCGTCAGGAATTTGTCAAACTGACCCAGCTTGCCGCCGGGCATGACGACAGTTGAAGGGGCGATGAATATTACGGGTGAGGCACCGAATGGAGCCCTCACCCTCGCCGCCTTGATCGCCAGCGCAAGACACCGGTGACGAACAATATGGTCGGCAGCAGTCCGCACAGCGCGGCCAATAGGCGCCCGGCCAGTCCGCCGGCCGACCCATCGTGCAGCGGGTGCAGCCAGTTGTTGATCGTGCTGCCGGTACGGGCCTGTCGCGCGTCGTGGACCGCCACGACCCTGCCGCTGCCGCCCTCGACCCAGACATAGCTGTGCGGGAAGCGGAAGCTGGGGTCGCCCGGGACCTGCATTCTCAGGCGGAAATGCCCGCCCTGCTCCGGTGGCGTTTCGATCCAGGCGAGACGGGCGCCGGGCAGCACCGAGCGACCTGCGCGCACGATTTGAGCGACGCTGACCGGCTGTCCGGATGGGGTCGAGGCGGGATGAACATGGGGCATGGCGTCGACCGGCAGACCAGCTGCGCTCAGCGCCGTATCGCTCTCCTCCGGCAGCGCCAGCATGATCCCGGTCACCGTCAGGATGAGCAGAAACACCAGACCGGACAGCCCGGCAAGCTTGTGCCAGTCCCGCAGGCTCCGGTGCGGGTGGCGCCGGGCTTGAGCCGCAGCGCCTTCCGCCAGGAACCTCTGGGCCACCAGGCCCATAGACCGCTGAGCAGCAGCGCGAGCAAAACAAAGCCCAGCCAGCCGAGTATGGCGCCGCCGGTCTCCCCGAGCAGCAGCCGGTAATGCAGATCATAGATGAAGGTCACCGCATATTCGCCCCAATAGTCGCGGCGCAATATTTGCGAACCATCAGGGGAAAGCCAGACCATCATCGGGCGGAAATCATGGCCGGCGCGCTCCGGCGGATTATAATAGCGCGCGGGGATCGCGCCGGGCTTGCCGGTCACTTCAAACCGCCACGGGCCCTGTTTTCCGGATAGGCCTGACGCACGGTCGCCAAGGCGCGGTCCCAGTCGGGCATGCCCGCCTCCACCCGGATTTCCGGATGCAGCAAAGCATCCAGTTCCGGGTAGAAGGTGAGGACCGAACCGGTCAGGCCGAGCAGGACCAACAGGCCGCCAATGCCCAGCCCCAGCCAGAGATGGAGCGTGCGCACCGTGCGGCGCAGCCGGTCTCCCCTGATCTGCATCAGAAGCGCAGACGGACGCTGGCGGTGACATTGCGGCCATTGGCCGGGCTGTGCAGCGTCTGCGACCCGTCCCACCAGACATATTCATAATAGCTGTCGGCGAGGTTCTTGAACGCCAGCCCCAGCTCCAATGTGTCGTTCACGCGATAGAAAGCGCTCGCATCGAATATATTCAGATCACCCCATTTGCCTTCCGCATTGGCGGTGGTGAGATAGTAAGAGGATTGCCCGCGCCCGGTCAGCGACAGGGTGAGCGGCTCCAGCGGAGAATATTCAATCCCGCCGGACCAGAGCCAGCGCGGCGTGTGGTTGATCTCATTGCCGGCCAATCCCGGCGTCGCCGGTGACGGTACCGAAATGACTGCCTTCTGCCAGGACAATGCGCCCCACAAAGACAGGCCGGCCATCGGCCTGACGCTCAACTGGACATCTACGCCATTACGGTCGGTACCGCCGACATTCTCGAAATCGCCCAGCGGGTCGTTGAGCTTGCGGGCGATTTCTCCGGTCGCGCTCTGCTCCCAATAGGCAACCCGCGCCTCTGCCCTGTCGCCCAGCTGATATTTCGCGCCCAGTTCCCAGCCGCTGTTGATGGACGGTGCCAGATCGACCTGGCGTGGCGGGATCAGATAGGCACCCGATCCCAGACCAATCTGGAATGTCTTGCCCCAATTGCCGTAGAGCGTAACACCGTCGGTCGGGTAGACCGCAACCGACAGCTTGGGCTGGTCGATGCCGCCATAATCGTTGATCGGCGCAGAGCTGTCATTGAGCAAATTGTTGAAGTCACCACCGACCCAGTCCATCCGGTAGGCGGGCGTGATTCGCAGCCAGCTTGCCGGTTCGATGATCGCCTGGACATAGGCGCCGCCAACCGAGAGGTCGAACTGCTGGTCGCGGGTCTGGCTGGTCGGCACGCGTTCGACCGAGAGCCAGCGCGCCGAGCGATTGTCCTGCCACTCGATATTGCCGCCCGCCTCCAGCATCAGCGGGACGCCGGAAAGATCGCCGTGCCAGTGGAGCGCGGTGGAGACACCATATTGGTCTTCCTGCGTCAGGCGGCGCTGCTGCGAGGCTCCGGCGGAGAATTTGACAAAACGGTCGTCGCGGAAACGGTTGTAATAGGTCATCGCCGTCCAGTCGAGCCGGTCGGACAGCGAGACATCGAATGTCAGGGCATATTGTTGCAGTCCCCGGGAATCGCCATCGGACTCGTTATAGGCGTTGCTCATGCGCGGATTGGCGCGGCTGTCATCGAAGGTCAGATAGCCGGGCTCTTCCGCGTCGGCGTCATAGTAACGCGCGATGGCACCCAGCTTGACGTCTTCACCCAGCGCCAGCCCCCATTTGCCGGACAGGCTGACCCGTTGGCTGTCGCTGTGGTCGCGGAAACCATCACTCTCCCGATAGGCGATCTGGTAATTTTGCGTGATATTGCCGCTTTCCAGTCCGGCGACCAGCTGCCCTTCGAAACTGTCGTAACTGCCGATCGAACCGCGCGCGTCGACATAGGTACCGCCGGAGCGGGTGATGATATTGGCGCTGCCGGCAATGGCGTGCAGGCCATAGCGCGGGTCGGAGGTGCCGCGGACCACCTCGATACCGGCAATGTTCAGCGGAAAGGCCATGTCGATATAGGGCATGTTACCGTCGTTGCTGTTCGAGGGGACGCCGTCGATCAGCAGCTTGACCGCGTTGATATTGCCCTCGCCATTGAAGCCGCGCATCGAAAATTTGCCGCTGGTCGTGCCCTGGTTGAAGTTGGTCACCAATATGCCCGGCATCCGGCCGATCAGTTCGTAGACATTGTCGACATCGGCTTTCTGCGCAATGTCACCGCCCAGCCGGTCGACCGAAGTCAGGACATTGTCGGTGCTGCCCGCCATGCCGCGCGCGGTGACGACGATTTCGCCGACCGAGAAGCTGGTGTCGGGTTTGTTCGTGGCGGGTGTAGAGGCGTCGCTGCCTTCGTCTGAGACTTCGGCCAGAGCGGGAACGGCATTGACGGCAAACAGGAGACCTGCGGCCAGCGCAGGATAGGAAATCTTCATTATGGGTATCCGATATTGATGGGTTCAAACATGATATTGCGGTTTGAACGCAGCAGGATCGGGTTTGATATATGGCGCGTGGCGATACGGACCTTGCCGGTCCGCCACCGTTTTTGCGCATTGGATTTTGCCGAGTAGCTGCGTCAGGCAGCCAGCGGTGGCCCCCTGGAGGGCGGGCGCAGGCGTGGCGTATCGCTGGCCCCGGACGATATCTGCGGCGCGAATGCGAGCGCCAGAACAAAAGCGATGGCCGAAGCCAGCAGCGCCAGGTCCACGCCAGCAACCGCGCTTTTCGCCAGTCCGGTATAAGGGCAATCATTCTTGCCCTTTTCATGCTCCGCGCCGCTAGTCCCTTTCATCGGGACCGATATCTCTCGGGTGAGCTGTTCGCCGGTGGAATCGGAGCAGATGACGACGGTCAGCACCATATTGTCGCTCGTCACCATATAGCCGGCCGGAACCAGCAGCTTGAACAGCAATGCGGCGCCGAGCAGACAGGCTGCCAGCCTACCGTTGTTGCGGATCAGGGTGCGGATCGAATCCATCGGCGCCTGTTAATTGGTTCGCTCCGGCTTGTCATCAGCGAAGACATGCTGCGTCGCCAAGCTCAGCTACGTCGCCCGCAACCTTTCCTAACTTGCTGCGCGCCAGTGGAGATCGCTAGGGACGCGCTCCGGCAAACACCCTCTCCCGTTTCGCCGGTACACCAACAGAAAGTCGTATCGTCATGTCCCGTTTCTCAGCACGTACCGTCAATCGCCCGGCCTCCTCGCTGGCCAGCCTCCTGCTCGCCAGTGCGGCGCTTTGCATGCCCAGTACGGCGCAGGCGACGGACGGTTATTTTGTCAACGGTGTCGGCGCCAAGTCCAAGGGCGCTGGCGGCGTGGCCATTGCGATGCCGCAGGATGCGTTCGGGATCGCCACCAACCCGGCTTCGGCGACCGTCATCGAGCACCGGCTGGATGTCGGCTTCGAGATTTTCATTCCAGATCGTGGCTCCGAGATTATCGGCAATCAGGCGGGGCTCGACGGGGTCTATTCCGGTAATGATGCCAATCCCTTCATCCTGCCCGAATTTGCCTATGTCCGGCCGCTGTCCGACACGGTTTCGGTCGGCATTGCGGTCAACGGCAATGGCGGCATGAACACCGATTACAAGAGCAATCCCTTCGCCAGCTTCGGCGCCACCGGACCGGCGGGCGTGAACCTCCGGCAAATCTCGATCGCGCCGACCATTGCAGTGGAGATTGCCGAGGGACAAAGCGTTGGCGTGTCGCCGCATTTCGTGGTGCAGAGCTTTGAGGCCAATGGCATCCAGCCGTTTGCTGCCAATTCGCAGAACCCGGGCGCTTTCACCAACCGCGGCGAAGACTGGGCCTTTGGTGCAGGCTTCCGTGTGGGCTATCTCGGCTCTTTCGGCGACAATCTGCGCGTCGGCGCCTTCTACCAGTCGAAAGTCTGGACCACCGAGTTTGACCGCTATGCCGGGCTGTTCGCCGAACAGGGCGGTTTCAACATGCCCGCATCCTGGGGCATGGGTGTTTCGGTCGACGTGACGCCGAAGCTGACGCTGGGCGCGGATTTCAAGCATATCGAATATTCGGACGTCAATTCGGTCGGAAACCCGATAGCCTCGCTGCTGCAGGGCGTCCCCTTTGGCGCCGATGATGGTCCGGGCTTTGGCTGGAACGATATTGATGTGTGGAAATTCGGCGCGGTCTATCAGGCTAGCGACAAGCTGGCCCTGCGCGCCGGCTATGGCCGCTCTGCCAACCCGGTCCCGCAGTCGGAGACCTTGCTCAATATATTGGCACCGGGCGTGGTCCGCGATCACTTCACCTTGGGCGCGACGTACAAGCTATCGGAGAAATTCGAAATCACCGGCTATGCGATGCGCGCGCCGCGCCAGACCGTGAACGGATCCGGATCGATCCCCGCACCCTTTGGTGGCGGCGAAGCGAATATCCATCTGGCCGAGACGGCTATCGGCTTTTCGCTGGGCTTCGGTTTCTAGACCGATCGCGCCCGGGGCAGACTGTCGATGATCAACTTCTGACCCCGAGCCGGTCGGCGGCCCATTTGATCGTCGGTCCTTGGATGATGCTGGACAGCAGCACCACGAAGAAGACGACATTGAAGATCGCGAAAGCGCCCGGCACCCCGGCGACCATCGGGAATGTCGCAAGAACAATCGGCACCGCGCCGCGTAGACCGGCCCAGGACACGAACAGCTTGGATCGCCAGTCAAACTGGCGGAACGGTGCGAGGCAGATGAAGACGCTCAGCGGCCGGGCGACGAACATCAGGATGAAGGTAATCGAAAGCCCCGGTATGATGACCGGCGCGAGATTGGACGGCGTGACCAGCAGCCCGAGGGTGAAGAACATCACCACCTGCGACAGCCAGGCCATGCCGTCCTGGAAGCCGGCGACGGTTGCCTTGGCGGCGTAGGTCCGGTTGCCAGCGACGATACCCGCAAGATAGCTGGCCAGGAATCCGTTGCCGGCGAGCACTTCGGCAAGACCGAAAGCGATCAGGGCGGCGGCGATCGAAATGACAAAGGCGAGGCCCCCTTGCTGATAGCCGCCGCGCTTCAGCACTTCGGGCATGCCGAAGCCGATGGCGACGCCGACAATCGCGCCCATCACCATCTGGATGACGAAGTCGGGCGCGAGCTGGAGCGGCGAAGCGGACGGGCTTTCGATCAGGAACAGCGCCGCGCCGACCAGAAAAATCGCCATCGGATCATTGGAACCGGATTCGGTCTCGATCAGCGCCGGCACATCGCCGTGCAGATCGAGGCCGGAACTGCGCAGCACGGCAAAGACCGCCGCCGCGTCGGTTGAGGCGATGACCGCGCCGAGCAGGGCGCCCTGCAACGGACCGAATCCCAAAATGAAAATGGCGGAAAGCGCCACGATCCCCGCGCTGATCAGGACGCCGATGGTGGCCAGCAGCAAGGCCGGGGCCGCCATGCGCCGGACGTCGCGCCAGGCTGTGCCCATGCCGCCGGAGAACAGGATGAAGAGCAGGCAGGCGATGCCGATCCCTGCGTCAGCTCGAAATTCTCGAAATAGAAACCCCCGGGACCGTCGACACCGGCCAGCATGCCGAGGCCGAGAAAACCGATCAGCGCTGGAAAACCGAAGCGGCTGGACAAGGTTCCCGCGAGCACGGTCGTGAACAATATCACGCCGAGGACAAGCAAGGTCAGTTCGGTGTCGAAGAAAGTCATGAATCTCCTGACCATCGGGGGGTTATGGCTGCTAACAATAGCATCACCAGCGGGATCTCGAAAGACGAAACGGCCGGATTCGCTTCCGTTGACACGGTCGGTGCCGGCGGTCATAATTCGCGCTTCCCTCACAACCCCGAATACGGAGACAGCGCCCCTCGACCCGGGGGCACGAAACCATGCAGCAGTTCCAGAACCAAAGCCTTTCCGTCATAGATAGCATTCCCTTCCTTCCCAACCTCGCGCCCTCGGGCCAAACGCTGGTCGGGATCGCTATACTCCTAGCCATTGCGTGGGTCGCCAATTTCATCATCAAGCATATCGTGCTGCGCATCGTCACGCGCTGGATGCCCTATGAAGACCTCACGCCCTTGCCGGTCGCGGCCCGGCTGGCCAATATCGTGCCGGCGCTTATCATCTCGAACGGAATCGGCGCGGTTCCCCATCTGCCGGCGCCGGTTATCACCCTGGTCAGCAATGTGGTGTCCGCCTCGATCATCCTGTTCATCGCAATGGCGCTGAGCAAGGCGCTTACCCTCGCCAACGACATTTACGAACATCGGCCGAGCTCCGCGACCCGGCCGATCAAGGGCTATATCCAGCTGCTCAAGATCATTCTCTATGTCGGCGCCACCATATTGATCATCGCCGCATTGATGGACCAGTCGCCCCTGCTCCTCCTGTCCGGTCTCGGCGCTATGGCGGCGGTTGTCCTGCTGGTATTCAAGGATACCTTGCTGTCGCTGGTCGCATCCGTCCAGCTGACCTCGAACGACATGCTGCGCGTCGGAGACTGGATCGAGATGCCGGCACTCAATGCCGACGGCGATGTCATCGACATCGCGCTGCACACGGTCAAGGTGCAGAACTGGGACAAGACGATCACCACCATTCCCACCCATCGCCTGATCTCGGAGAGTTTCAAGAACTGGCGCGGCATGTCCGAAGCGGGCGGGAGACGGATCAAGCGGTCGATCTTCATCGACCAGAACGGCATCCGCTTTCTCACGCCGGAGGAGAAGGACGGATTTCGCCGCTTCCAGCTGCTCGACGACTATCTTGGCCACAAGCAGACAGAGCTGAGCCAATGGAATGCGCCAATCGAGAAAGCCGGACGCGACGAGGTCAACGCCCGCCGGGTCACCAATATCGGCACGTTCCGTGCCTATGTCGTCGAATATCTGCGCGCCAACAGCCATATCGCCGACGGCATGACATTGCTCGTGCGCCAGCTCGACCCGTCGCCGCAGGGGCTGCCGATAGAGATTTACTGTTTCACCAACACTACCGACTGGAAGGACTATGAAGATATCCAGTCGGATATTTTCGACCATCTGCTGGCGATCCTGCCCGAATTCGGGCTGCGCCCCTTCCAGGAACCGAGCGGTCTGGATTTGCAACGCGGGCTGGCGGCGTAGCAGCGGAAGTCACGACAAGTCCGGCTTGTCTCAGCGGACAAAATTGTCCGCCAGCTGCAGATCGCGGACGAATTTTGCATATTCGACCTGTCGCCCCTGTTCGTCGGGAATGCGCAGCAGATAGGAGGGGTGGACGGTGATCAGGATCGACCGGCCATCCGGGCCGGGCAATATTTCGCCGCGGTGGCGCGAGATTGTGACCGCCTTGCCGGTCAGGCTGCGGGCAGCGGTTGCGCCCAGCGCGACAACCAGTTTCGGATCGACCAGCCTTATCTCCTGTTCGACCCACCAGCGGTAATAGTTGATTTCGCCAACATTGGGGGTTTCGTGGATGCGCCGCTTGCCGCGCGGGGTAAATTTGAAGCGTTTCACGGCGTTGGTGAGAAATGTCTGCTGCCGGTCGATATGGGCCTGTTCCAGCGCGCGGTCGAGCAACTGGCCCGCCGGTCCGACAAACGGCCTGCCCTCCCGGTCCTCCTGATCGCCGGGCTGCTCGCCGATGATCATGATGCCGGCATGGTCCGGGCCGATGCCGCGGATCAATCGGTCGGAAAATTTGTCTCTGGGCGCGTCGGGTTGCTGTTCCAACAGCGCGTAGAGCTGATCCAGCGAGGTTGGCAGATCTGCGGCCGGTTCATCCGTCCTCGAGTCAAATAGCCTGTCATCGGGCGCGCCCGCCACCATCGCCTCGACCCGGGTCCCGGCTTGTTCCAGCAGCGAAGGAATCAGCTCCGCCTCGGGCAAATTTTTCCAGTATTTCATCGGCATTTCGGACTTCATCGCGTTGATCTTGACCCGGGCCGGGTTGAAGATATTGGCGTAATAGGTCCGCCATTCGGCCTCGACCACATCCTCCTGCGGCACGTCCTCCTTGCAGCCGCCGGGGCCGACCGAGAGTTTTTGTCCGTCCCAGGCAATGCTCGCGCCGGGCGTGATGATCAACCAGTCCATGCCGGTGAAGCGGTTGCGGAAAAAGGGCGCTACCGCTTCCGTGATATGATGGTCCGGCTCGAACCAGGAGACAAATTGCTCGCGGCCCTCGCTGTCACCGATTTTGCGGAAGCGGACGAAGGCGTGCATCTTGTGAATATCGCGGCGGATCGCCTTGGCGTAGCGGTTCAGCTTCAGCACATCGGCGTCGGCGGGATTGCGGTGCAGAGCGGGCACCGATTGCGCGCGATAGAGGAGACGGTAAGCGAGATCGAACCGGTCTTCATTGCTGTGCAGCAGCGCTGTGTTGATCAGCGAGAGCAAAGTCTTCGATATGCGGACGGGGCGCGCGATCCGGTCGCTGCTTTGCTCCGGCAAGGCGGCTGGTGGCGACAAATCCAGTTCGCCGCTATTACCGCGCCCCTCGACCGTCCAGGTCACCTGATCCGGCGCAACTCCCGCCTGCAGCAGCCGCCGTGCATGGTCGCGCCAGCCGTCCAGATCGACTTCGCTGGAGAGCGATATCCGGTACATGCTTTTGGCGAGAGCATTGCCGCCTCTGAAATCTGCCATCATATTCACGACCGTCAGGCGGGAAACAGACTGAGCTGTTCGGGTGGCGGTTTCAGTCGGTCGTATAGGTTCAGGGAATCCAGCTGCTTGCCGGGGTGCCAGTCCACCGTGGTGATAAACGGCAATATCTTCTTCACCGACTGGCAGATGCGTTCGAGATCGGCGAGACGCAAGGCGGTGAACCGGCGGGCCTGGAGTATCTTGCCCACTCCCTTGCCGCCCAGTCCGGGAATGCGCAGGAGGCTTTCCTTGTCGGCAAGATTGATATTGACCGGAAAGCGCGCGCGGTTTTGCAGCGCCCAGGCGAGTTTGGGATCGATATTCAGGTCGAGCTGGCCCGAACTGCCACCCTGCATGATTTCCGCGACGGAAAAGCCGTAGAAACGCAGCAGCCAGTCGGCCTGATATAGCCTGTGTTCCCGCAGCAAGGGCGGGGCCTGAGCCGGGAGGTTGCTGCTTGCGTCCGGGATCGGGCTGAATGCGGAATAATAGACCCGCTTCAAGCCATAGCTGCTGTAGAGACCGTCGCTGGTCGTCAGGATTTTGGCGTCATCCGAAGCATCGGCACCGATGATCATCTGGGTGCTGTGCCCGCCCGGCGCGAACAGCGGCGCCTTGCGCGAGCTCTTGCGCTCCGCCTTCGCTTCGCGCACCCTCTTGCCGAGATTGTCCATCGTCCGGCGGATCAGCTTGCCGTCCTTTTCTGGCGCCAGCCGCGCGATCGATTCATCGTCGGGCAATTCGATATTGATCGACAAGCGGTCGGCATATTGCCCCGCCTGCTTGAGCAGCTCCGGATCGGCCTCGGGGATGGTCTTCAAATGGATATAGCCGCCGAATTTGTGCACGACCCGCAGACGCCGCGCCACCTCGACCAGCTGCTCCATCGTATAGTCCGGACTGCGGATGATGCCGGAGGAGAGAAACAATCCCTCGATATAATTGCGCTTGTAGAAATCCAGCGTCAGATCGACAATTTCCTGCACCGTGAAGGCCGCGCGCCGCACGTTGCTCGACGAGCGGTTGATGCAATAGAGACAGTCGAACATGCAATAGTTGGTCATCAGGATTTTCAGCAGCGAGATACAGCGCCCGTCCGGCGCGTAGCTGTGGCAGATGCCCATGCCGCCGGTCGAGCCGATGCCACCCGATTTCGCCGAATTGCGCTTCACCGATCCGCTCGACGCGCAGGACGCATCATATTTCGCGGCATCGGCAAGAATCGCCAGTTTTTCAGATCGTGAGAGTTTCGACATGGATGATGACTAGGACATGTTCTCGGTTTGTTCAATAACCTGGATTAAGAGTTTCGGCGGAATCATGTGATTACCTATGCCGGCAGCGCGGTCTCAAACCTGTCACACGCCGGTCATGCCGACGTCACTGCAGCGGCCTAGATTCGATAAAATGATCCAGATTTTCGGAGAGGCTCCATGAGCGCACAAACCGGTACCGTTAAACAATCCGCCATATTGAACGACGCTATACTGCAGAATCGCGCCAGCAAGGCGGGGCTGCTCGAGCGGACCTTCTCGTTGATGTTTCGCGGTCTGGTCTATCCGCAAATCTGGGAAGATCCGGTTGCCGATATGGAAGCGCTGGACATCCGGGCTGACCATCATATCGTCACCATCGCCAGCGGCGGCTGCAATGCGCTGTCCTATCTGCGCGCCAATCCGGCAAAAATCACCGCGGTCGACCTCAACGCCGCCCATATTGCGCTCAACCGGCTGAAATCGGTGGCAGCGCGGCAGCTAAACAGCCACGGCGAGTTTTCCGCTTTTTCGGGCAGGCCAATCACAAGGATAATCTTGCGCTCTATCGCGACCGACTGCGGCCGCATCTTGACTCGGCCAGCCGTAAATATTGGGACGGCCGCAACCATTTCGGCCAGCGCCGGATCAACGGCTTTGCCAAGGGCTTCTATCGCAAGGGTCTGCTCGGTAATTTCATCGGTCTCGTGCATCTGGTCAGACGGCTCGGAGGGGCGCAGCCATCACTGATGATGGCCGCGCGGACGCGCGACGAGCAGATCGAATTGTTCGAGCGGCATATCAGGCCGCTGTTCCAGAAGAAACTGATGCGTTTTCTCTGCTCCAACCCGATGGCATTATTCGGTCTCGGTATTCCGCCGGCGCAATATCGAGCGCTTGCCGGTGACAAGCATATGGCCGATGTGCTGTGCGAACGGACCCGCAAACTGGCGTGCGATTTTGCGATGGCCGACAATTATTTTGCGCAGCAGGCCTTTGGCCGCGCCTATCAGAGCGCCGCACCCGGATCGGTACCGCCCTATCTGGAAGAAGCGAGTTTCGACTGGCTTGGCGAACGCAGCCGGAAACTGGAGATCAGCCATGAAAATTTCATCGAATTTCTGGCCAGGCAGGACGCCGGTTCGCTGGATCGCTATATATTGCTCGATGCGCAGGACTGGATGACCGACCAGCAGCTCAACCGGCTGTGGAGCGAAATCGACCGGACCGCAAAGCCCGGCGCCCGGGTGCTGTTCCGCACCGCGGCGGAAGAGACCTTGCTGCCAGGCCGGGTTGCCGACGAACTGCTCGCAGCATGGGACTATGATGCGGAACTTTCTCAGGCATTAACCCGCAAAGACCGTTCAGCAATCTATGGCGCAATGCATTTGTACCGGTTGAAATGAGCCTGATGGAGGATATTTTGCGCAAGCGGGCCAGCGATCGCCACGCCGATCTGATGGATCGCGTCTATCGCAGCCAGAGCGGCATCTATGACCTGACCCGAAAATATTATCTTCTCGGCCGGGACCAGTTGATTGAAGCGCTCGATCCTCCGCCGGGCGGGCGGGTGCTGGAAATCGGCTGCGGTACCGCGCGCAATCTTGTCCAGGCTGCGAAGGCCTGGCCGGATGCGGAGTTTTACGGCTTTGATATCAGCTCGGAAATGCTGAAAACGGCGCGCAAGAATCTGGCGCATGGCCGATTGACCGATCGCATCACGCTGTTTCAGGGCGATGCCGGAAATCCGGCGCTGGCCATGCCGCCAGCGCTCCGCAAATTCGACCGGATATTCCTGTCCTTCTGCCTGTCGATGATCCCCGACTGGCAGGGCGCGATCCGGCAGACCATGCCGCTACTCGCCCCGGGAGGCGAATTGCATATCGTCGATTTCGGCCAGTCGGAAAAGCTGCCGCCTTCCTTTCGCAGGATATTGCAGCAATGGCTGGCGTTGTTCCACGTCGAGCCGCGCAAGCATTTGCGCCGCTTTCTGACAGAGCTGGATTGCGAAACCGGAACCCGCAGCGAATTTATCCCGCAATATCGCGGTTACAGCTGGCGATTTGTCGTCAGGCTTCCTGCAAAGGAAGCGCCCTGCTCCGGCGAAGCGTAACGTTCCTCATTCCGCCAGCTTTTTCAGGATCCAGTACCAGTGATCCAGCCCGCCATAGAATGACGCAACCGGTAGCCGTTCGTTCAGGCCATGGGCGAACATGTCGGAGGCTTTCATCGCGGCACCCGAGAGCGCGACCGTGTCATAGCCCAGCGCGCGGTAATGCATGCCGTCGGTGCCGCCCGACTCCATATAGGGTAGGATCGGAAGCCCCGGATAGCGCTTGTCGATACTGTAGCGGATCGCCGCCCTGACATCGTCGCGGAGTCTGGATTCGGGGCTTTCGGTGACATCGGTGATCAGCTTGAAGCCGACATTGTCATTGCCGATGATCTCTGTCAGCTTCGCCTCTGTCGCAGCAGCCCCCACTCCCGGAAAATCCGGCAATTGACGGTTGCCGTCGCGGATTGCGGCAGGGCATTTTCCGCATGACCGGCCTGCAACATGGTCGCGACACAGGTTGTGCCCAAAGTGCCAACGGTTTCCGGATTGGCTTGCAGGGTTGCGATCGCCGATGTGTCAGTCGGGTCTTCCGCAAAGCGCAGCATCGCCTGCCCTATCTCGCCCGGCGTCAGTTTGCCGGCTGTGGCAAAATAGCTTCTGGTCAGTTCCGTCGCCTGCACCGGAAATTTATAGGCCGCGATCTTGCCCAATGCCTCGGCCAGTTCGTAGATCGCATTGTCGTCGCGCGGGCGGGAGGAATGACCACCGGGGTTATTCACGGTCAGCTCGTAGGTGGCGTAGGTCTTCTCCGCAGACTGCACCCGAAACGCCACTGGCGTCCCATCTTCCGCCAGCGCCACTCCGCCGGCATCGCTGTTCAGGATGAAGGCCGGATCGATATGTTCCGCTACATATTTCGCCTGCGCCTCGGTCGAGACCATGCCGGTCTCCTCGTCGCCCGAAAAGACCAGAACCAGATCGCGCGAAGGTTGCCAGCCCTCCGCCTTGAGCCGCAGGAAAGTCGATGTCAGATTGGTGATGCCATATTTATTGTCCATCGTGGCGCGGCCGAAGAAATAACCCTCCTCTTCGGTCAGGGTGAAGGGCGGGCGCACCCAGTCCTTGGCCAGCGCATCGACCACGTCCATATGGCCGAGCAGAACAATCGGCTTGTCGGTGCTGCCGGCTTTTGCGCGATAGGTAACCATCAGCCCTGGGTTTTTCACCGTCGCTGTCATAATCGGTGACCTGGATATCATCGTCGCTGAAGCCCGCCTTTTCGAACCGGTCGACAAGATAGGAAACCATCGCCGGGACCTGTTCCTGACCGCGCGCAGTCCTGAAGGCGATGACATCGCGGTAAATATCGCGCGCCAGTTGCTGCTGCGGTGTCAGCGCGCTGGTGTCTTGCGCAAGAACAGGCTGGGCAGGGAATATACCCGCCACCAGCAGGAGGGCCGCCCGGCCAGACTTTTTTGTATTTTTGCTGAAGCTTATGTGCAGCCATCACCGGTTCCCCCCAAAACCACATCCTATCCGCTGGACCGGAAATGTAAATCGTTCAGTCGAGTCGTCCGGGCTGGACAAGCTGTGCCGGATCTTCGCGAAACAATCCGGGGCGCGCTCACCTCCCGGCGGACGGACCGAGCCAATCCATCGCTTGCAGTTTCTGATCGAGTGGCGCGGCCGCGGACACGTGGAGCAAATTAACCATTTTTCTTTACCCTGTGTTCCAAAGAGAGACAGTTTCGGCCCCTATGGCTTCGGGCATAGCGGCTAGCAACTGGACTCGGGGGGCGATATCCGCCATTTTGCACGATGCTTGCAGCAAGATGCAACAGGGCGGAAAAAGAACTGAGGTTAACGAATGGAAATCGGAAGCAAGATTTTGACCGGTGCAGCGGCAACCCTGGTTTTGGGACTGGTCGGCCATGCGGTAACGGGTGAAAATTTCATCGCCGGCCTGGAGCAGAAGGCACAGACCGAGCTGGCCGCGCGCGGTCTGGATGGCGCCAGCGTCAGCCTGGGCCGGGATCCGCTGTCCCGCGCGGCGCTTCTCGACGGCGATATCGGCGACGAGGCCAAGCAGGAGGCGATGGGCGTGGTCATGGCCATCCCCGGTATCTCCAGCACGAGCTGGAAAGGCGAACATGTGATCGTTGCCGCTGAGGATGACGGATCCGGCACAACCGCCCCGGTCGCTGCCGACCAGGACCGGATTGCGAAATGCCAGAGCGATGTCGACAAGATCATGGCAGAAAATGCCATCAGCTTCCGTTCCGGCAGCGCCTATGTTTCGCTCGACACAAAGAAAATTCTCGACCAGATCGCCGAATCCCTGAAGGCCTGCAACGGGCTCTCCGTTGCGGTCGAAGGCCATACCGACGATAACGGCAACAGCGCCGTCAATCGCGACATGTCGCAGGAGCGGGCCAACCGGATCAAGGCCGGGCTGGTCGAACGCGGCATCGCCGAAACCCGGATCAGCGCCACAGGCTATGGTTCGACCCGGCCGCGCGCAACCGGTTCGGATGCGGCGGCGGATGCGCAGAATCGCCGGATCGAGTTCCGGATCGGCACCGCAAACGGTGCGCCGGCAAATGATGCCAAAGCGCAACAGGAGAGTTGAACGATGCCACTTTTACTTGAAAATCTGTTGCTCCTGCTGACGACTTTTGCAATTGGCCTCGCTATCGGCTGGTTTATCTGGGGCCGGAACACGGAAGAATTCTAGCCGGGACCGGCTGGGAACAGAATTCAAAACGGGGTTTTGAGAAAATGATTACGCTGATTACCGCCAATTGGCTGCTATATCTGATTGCACTGCTCATCGGTGTCGTCACGGCTTTCTGGGTCTGGGCTGCAACCGGGCGCGAGGCATCCGCACTCGACAGTTTCAACGCCGATGACGGGCTTCTGGAAAAGGCCGGTGAACCGGTGCGAGCGGCGGAACCGGAAGAAAAACCGGTCACGGCTGCCGCGCCTGCGCCGGAAGCGGTTGCCCCGCCACCACCACCGGCTCCCAAGCCGGTTGTCGCGCCCGTCGCCCCTGCTCCCGCGCCTCAGCCTGAGCCGGAAGCTGCGACCGAAGGTGCTCCCAAAATTCCACCCGCGGTGGGCGAACCCGACAATCTGCGCCTGATCAAGGGCGTCGGTCCGAAGCTGAACACATTGCTGATCAGCCTTGGTGTCACCCGTTTTGACCAGATCGCTGCCTGGAAAGAGGCGGAAATCAACGAAGTCGACAAGCATCTCGGTACGTTCAGCGGGCGGATCACGCGCGACGCGTGGATCGATCAAGCCAAGTTTCTTGCCAAGGACGATATTGCGGGATTCGAGAAGAAATACGGCAAGCTCTGAGAGCCGGTGCTTTTCCGTCAGTCGACCTCGGGATTGCTTGCCCGGACGATCAGCTTGTCGATCTTCCGGCCGTCCATGTCGATAATCTCGAAAACCCAGTCCTGGTCTTCAAAGCTTTCGCCTTCTTCCGGCAAATGGCGCAATTGCGCCAGCGCGTGGCCGGCGACCGTGGCATAGTCGCGATCTTCTGAGAGCCGGATTCCCAGCCGTTCGGCCAGCGCGTCGATCGCCATCGCGCCGGAAACCAGATAGCTGCCGTCGGCCCGCTCGATCAGGCTGCGCTGGGTCTTCTCGTCCTGGTCGGAGACAAATTCGCCAGCGATCGAGCTGAGCAGGTCATTGGGCGTGACGATCCCTTCGAAATGGCCATATTCGTCGTGCACCAGGATCATCGGAACTTCCGTCTCACGCAATATTTCCAGCACATCGAGCGCGTCGAGCTGGTCCGGCACCTTTTCCAGCGGGCGCATCAGCTTGCGCAAATCCAGCTTCTCGCCACCGAGTTGCGCGGCAACGATATCGCGGGCCTGGACCACGCCACGGATTTCATCGACCGAATGTTCGGCGACGGGGAAACGGCTGTGCTGGGATTCCATCAGCAACTTGTGAATATCCCCGCGCTTCGCATCGATGTCGAGCCAGTCAATCTCGGTACGGGGGGTCATAACCTCGCGAATGGGGCGGTCGGCGAGGCGCACGACCCCGGCCATCACGGCGCGTTCATGCTCCTCGATAACGCCGGACCGCGTCGCATCGGCGAAGACCATCTGCAATTCTTCCGCAGTGACATGATTGACCTGCTCGCGTTTGATCCGCATCAGGCGGAAAATCATGGCGCTGCTATTGTCGAGTAGCCAGACCAGCGGTGCGGAAATGCGGGCCAGCAATTCCATAGGCTGGGCCATGATCAGGGCGATGCGTTCTGCGGACCGCAGAGCTATCTGTTTCGGTACCAGCTCCCCGATCACCAGCGATGCGTAGGTGGTCAGGCCGATCACCAGAACAAAGCCGACGGTGCCAGCCAACTCCTGCCCCATGCCCAGCAGCTGCAGCCGCTCCGCTACCGGGCCGCCAAGGCTGGCTCCGGAATAGGCGCCGGCAATAATGCCGATCAGCGTGATCCCAATTTGCACGGTAGAGAGAAATTTCCCCGGATCGCTGGCAAGACGCAGAGCCGCCTTGGCGCGCTTGCTGCCGCGGTCGGCAAGGCCGTGCAACTGCGCCTTGCGGGCAGAGACTATCGCCAGTTCCGACATGGCAAATATGCCATTGATCAGTACCAGTAAAATTATGATCGCTACATCAAACCAGGGAAAGGGTGTCATATTGTCCATTGAAAGGGCGAAATGCCATAAGCCCTTTAGCAGCAAGTTTTACAAAATCTCAAGTTTGCTGTCAGTCACCATTCATTTATCGCGCGTTAGACGGAACCTTCTCGGCGGCGGGGCGTAATGCTGACGAGACAAGAGGACCTAAAAGGGAAAAGAACATGCGGATGAACAAATCAATTATTTCAGCGGTTTCACTCGGCGCTCTGGCACTGACCAGCGGCTGCGTGACCAATCCGGAAACCGGCAATCGCACCATTTCGAAAGCCGCCATCGGCGGCATCGGCGGCGTTGTCGGCGGCTATCTGCTCGGCGACGTGCTGGGCGGCAAGAATGACCGGACCGCCAAGATCGTCGGCGCCGGTCTGGGCGGCCTCGCCGGTGCAGGCATCGGCTATTATATGGACGAGCAGGAAAAGAAGCTGCGCCAGCAAACCGCCGGCACCGGCATCGATGTCACCCGCGAGGGCGACAATCTGATTCTCAACATGCCATCGAGCGTCACCTTCCCGGTCGACAGCAGCGCCATCAGCCCGGCTTTCCAGACGACATTGGGCAATGTGGCGAATACGCTGGCGCAATATGAGAAAAGCTATGTCGACGTGCTCGGCCATACCGACAGCACCGGCAGCGACGCCTATAACCAGGCGTTGTCCGAGCGGCGGGCCGATGCTGTGGCGAATTTCCTCGCCAACAGCGGTGTCCAGCGCGCGCGTCTGGCGACCCGTGGCTATGGCGAGAGCCAGCCGGTAGCCAGCAACAGCACCGAAGAGGGCCGCGCGGCCAACCGCCGGGTCGAAATCAAGATCGTTCCCATCGAACAGGACGACCTGAACAACTAAATTAGCGCTTGCGCTGATCGCATGATCACGGGCATCCCCTGCAAAAATTTGCAGAGGATGCCTTTTTCATGACCACAGTCAATTTTTCGACCGATCTTAGCGGACAGACCGCAATCGTAACCGGCGCGTCCGCCGGTCTTGGCCGCCGCTTCGCCAAGGTGCTGGCCGCTTGCGGCGCGAAAGTCGCCTGCACCGCCCGGCGCAAGGACAAGCTGGACGATCTGGTCGCAGAAATTACGGCCGATGGCGGCACCGCCAAGGCCTTTGCGCTCGACGTGCGCGACGCGGCGCAGCTTCAGGCGATCATTCCCGCTGTCACGGAATCTCTGGGTCAGCCCGAAATCCTCGTCAACAACGCCGGGATCGTCGATGCCGAACATGCCACCCGGATGTCGATTGACCTGATCGACGATGTTCTGGACACCAATTTGCGCAGCGTCTTCATCCTGTCCAACGAATTTGCCCGCCCGCTGATCGCCAGCAAAACGCCCGGGCGGATCGTCAATGTCGCGTCGATCGCCGCCACCAGCTATAGCGGCGGCGGGGCAGCGCTCTATTCGACTACCAAGGCTGGGGTGGTCCGCATCACCGAAACCCTCGCAGTGGAATGGTCAAAATTCCATATCAATGTGAATGGCATTGCGCCGGGCCTGTTCGCCACCGACATGGCCGACGGCATGATCGAGCGCGCCGGCGATTTTTCGGTTCACTTCCCGCGCAAGCGGGTGGCGCAGCCGGAGCAGATGGACAGCACTTTGCTGTTTCTGGTGTCGCCCTCTTCGGATGCGGTGACCGGCACCGTGATCAAGATCGATGACGGTCAGGGTTCGCGCTAGCGCCCGGGCCTAGACCAGCTCGCCCTTGAGCAGCTTGGGCAGGTCGCCTGTCTCGCCCTTTGCCTCGGCCATGAATTGCGCCTTGAGCGGCGCAATGCGCTGGACCAGCCCGATACCCATGCGGCGGATCTTCGACGAGGTTTCCCCCGGCAGGCCAAAGAGACGGGTCAGGATATCGGTCGCCGCCGAGACCATCATATTGTCGAGGCTGCGCCAGCGGTCATAGCGCGCCAGAATTTGGGAGTCACCCAGATCGAGACCGGTCCGCGCACCCTCAACCAAACATTCGGTCAGCGCGGCCACGTCACGCAGGCCCAGGTTGAGCCCCTGCCCCGCGATCGGATGGATGCCATGGCCGGCATCGCCGATCAGCACCAGACGATCGGCGGTCAGATGGGAGCTATGGTGAAAGCCCAGCGGATAGGTCGGGCGGTCGGTGAGCAGCTCGATCTCGCCGAGAAAGCCGCCGGTCTTCTTCATCATTTCGGCGATAAAAGCGCGCTCGTTGATCTTGGCGTAGGCGGGGCCATCCTTGCGCGAGACCGTCCATACGACCGCAGAGCGATGCTTGCCGTCGGCATCGTCAAGCATCGGCAGAATGGCGAAGGGTCCGGACGGGAAGAACAGTTCATAGGCGGTGTTGCCGTGCGGCTTTTCATGCGCGATCTTGCAGACGATCGCGCTGTGATCATATTGCCAGTGCGCCATGATGATGCCGGCTTCCTCGCGCATCCGGCTGCCACGGCCGTCGGCGGCGATCAGCAGCGGGGCAGAGAGCTGCTCGCCGTTCTCCAGCGCGATATCGACCCTGTGCCCGCCACGGTCGCAGGACGCAACCTGGGTCGAGAGATGCAGCGTGATATTGTCATTGGCCTGAACCGCCTCGAACAGGAGCCGCCGGAGCACCGCATTTTCGACCATGATGCCCATCGGGCCTTCGTCCTCGCCCGGAACAAAGTCCAGCGTGCCGGGCTTCAGCCCGTCGTTGACCAGAATCTTCTCGATATCGCAGCCATGCGGCCGCAGCTCGTCTGCCAGGCCGATGGCCTCGAACATGTTCCAGCTGGCGCTGTTGATCGCGGAGACCCGGGCATCTGCCTGCGGGTTGAGCAGATCGGCCGGGTCGGCGCGGTCGATGATCGCGATGCGCAGGCCGTGGGCTGCCAGCGTCAGCGCCTGGGTCAGGCCGATCATGCCCGCGCCCAATATGATGATATCGCTTTGCCGAGAATCAATTGCCATGGAGACGCCTTTCCGAGCCCGAATATGAGATATAGTTAGGCATCGATGGTCGGGAAAGAAAGGCAAATCCGGTAAAATAAAGCCAAGAAACTTGACGGAGAGTCCCCGATTCGCGCAAAGGAGCAGTTCGTTAACGCGCGCCTTCGGCTGGGGTGACGCACGGGAGTATATGATGGCGGACAAAGCCAATGAAGCGAACTGGCGCGAGATCATGCGCCTCAGCCTGTTGCGCAGTGGTGCCCTGATCGGGGCCATCGCGATTTTCTGGCGACCATCTTCCTGTTTCTGGCGCTGGTCAGCTATTCGCCCAGCGATCCGGCCTTCAACACATCGGCGGCCGGCGTCGAGCATAATTGGATGGGTGTCTTCGGCTCCTATCTGGCCGACCTGCTGCTCTTCCTGATCGGCCTGCCCGTCCTGCTGTTTCTGCCGCTGTTTCTGGTGCTGGCCAACCGGCTGTGGCGCGACATCCCGCAACCCGGCTGGAAACAGCAATTGCTCTGGTGTTTTCTGGCGGCATTGCTGGTCGGCACTGCGCTCGCCCTGTGGTTTCCGGAACCGGAAATGGAATTGCCGTCCGGCCTCGGCGGCCTCGCCGGCATGCTGATCGCCGGCGGAACCAGCGCCGGCCTCAACGCCATATCCGCCAGCTGGAGCGGGCTGATCTCCGGCATATTGACCGCCCTGACCCTGACCGGCGGCCTAGTGCTCGGCTATTTCAGCCTGCGGCTCGACCGGCCGCTCTTCTCCGGCGCTTCGCTCCGGATGCCGACCATCAAAAGTCCGTTCGCCGCGAAAGACGATGGCCTGGTGATCGAACCGGACCGCTCGGGAACGGAAAAGCCGAAGGCGAAGAAGGAACCGGCTCCGCGCAAGGCGGTGAAACCCGACAACCGGCCCCCGCCGGAGATCAGCGAACGGGCCCTTCCGCCGAAGAAAGCAGGCGTCAACAAGGGCAAGCAGGGCGATTTCTTCGGACCCTATGTGCTGCCGTCGCTCGATCTGCTGACCCCGGCACCGGAGCAGAGCAACAATGTGATCGACAAGGCCGGGCTGGAACGCAACGCCCGCTTGCTGGAATCGGTGCTCGACGATTTCCACGTGAAAGGTACGATCAACGCGGTCCGGCCGGGGCCGGTTGTTACCATGTACGAACTGGAGCCCGCTCCCGGTATTAAGGCCAGCCGTGTCATCCAGCTGGCAGAAGATATCGCCCGTAACATGTCCGCGCTTTCGGCGCGTGTCGCTGCCATTCCCGGACGCACGGTCATGGGCATCGAACTGCCGAACGCCAATCGCGAGATGGTCGTACTGCACGAAATGGTCGGCAGCGACAGTTTCGCCGAACAGACCGGCAAGCTGCCGATCATCCTCGGCAAGAATATCTCAGGCGATCCGGTGATTGCCGATCTCGCGCCAATGCCGCATCTGCTCGTCGCCGGCACCACCGGTTCGGGTAAATCGGTCGGCCTGAACTGCATGATCCTGTCTTTGCTCTACCGGCTGACGCCCGAAGACTGCAAAATGATCATGATCGATCCGAAGATGCTGGAACTCAGCACCTATGACGATATCCCGCATCTGCTGTCGCCGGTCGTCACCGAACCGGCCAAGGCCATTCGGGCGCTGAAATGGGCGGTCGAGCAGATGGAAGAACGCTACCGGATGATGTCGTCGATTTCGGTTCGCAATCTCGCCAATTATAACGAGAAGGTGAAAGCCGCCAAGGCCAAGGGCCAGCCGCTCGGCCGCCGCGTCCAGACCGGCTATGACCCGGAAACCTCTCGCCCGATCTACGAGGAAGAGCAGCTCGACTTCGAAGTATTGCCGCAGATCGTGATCATCGTCGACGAGCTGGCTGACCTTATGATGACCGCCGGCAAGGAAGTCGAATTCCTGATCCAGCGGCTGGCGCAAAAGGCACGCGCGGCGGGCATTCACCTGATCATGGCCACCCAGCGCCCTTCGGTCGACGTTATCACCGGCGTGATCAAGGCTAACCTGCCGACCCGGATCAGCTTCCACGTCACCTCCAAGATCGACTCCCGCACCATTTGGGCGAACAGGGCGCGGAGCAGCTGCTCGGCAAGGGCGACATGCTCTATATGCCCGGCGGCAAGCAGCTGACGCGTGTCCACGGACCGTTTGTCTCCGATGACGAAGTCCGGCGGGTGGCCGACCACTGGCGTTCGCAGGGCACGCCGGATTATATCCAGGCAGTGACCGAAGAGCCCGAAGACGGCAGCTTTGCCCTCGACGGCGCGGATCTGAGCGACAGCAAGGAAGACCGGCAATATACGCAGGCCTGCCAGATCGTCTTCGAAAGCCAGAAAGTGTCGACCAGCTGGCTGCAGCGGCAGTTGCGGATCGGTTATAATACCGCTGCGCGGATTATCGACCGGATGGAAGAGGATGAATTTATCAGTCCACCCAACCATATCGGTCGCCGCGAAGTGCTGCGCGACCAGCACGGCGAGCCGCTCTAGCGCCGCGGCCCTGCCCGCGTTGCTGACAAAGTGATTAAGCCATCGTTCAATCGCCATTCGCTAGGCGGCTTGCTTGATAATCTGGAGTTTTTGTAATGTTGAAATATGGTTTCGCCTTGATCGCTGCGCCGCTGGCCCTGACAGCAAGCCTGCCCGCCACCGCACAGCAAAGCCCCGCCGACGATCTGTCGAAAGTTCAGGCGCATCTGCGCGCCATGACCACGATGACCGCCAATTTCAGCCAGACCGACCGCGGCGGCCAGTTGCTGACCGGAAAGCTCCTATTGAAGCAGCCCGGCAAGATTCGCTTTCAATATCAGAAAGACGCCAATCTGCTGATCGTTGGCGACGGGAAAGCGCTGACGCTGATCGACTATGACGTGAACCAGGTCCAGCGCTGGCCGATCGGCAACAGCCCGCTTGCCGCGCTGCTCAATCCGGAGCGCGACCTGTCCAAATATGGCAAGGTCATTCCGACTCGCAATCCGGCCGTGCTGAGCGTCGAGGTCCGCGATCCGAAACGACCGGAATATGGCGTGATCACGATGGTTTTCACGAAAAGCCCGGCGCGCCCGCTGGCCTGGGCCTGGATGGCTGGGTATCACTCGATTCGAAAAACAACCGCACCTCGATCCGTCTCTCCAACCAGAAATTCGGGGTTCCCGTTGCCAACAGCAGCTTCAACTGGACCGATCCGCGGAGGAAAAGCCGGGCCAAGCGGTGAACCGAGACGGGCTGCCGATCAGCAGAAAATGATCCTTCTCTCGTTCATACTCCCGACAGAAACACGGGACTATAACCAAAACAGGATGAGAAGAGACAGTCAGGTTTTCCCCCTGTTACCTGACCAACAAAGTTTCGACCCATTCTATGCGTGACGAACGCGAGTTTGCCCCCACCTCCTTAATGCCCCCGGAGGTGGGGGTTTTCCTTTTCCGGACCGTTAGAATAGCATGAATCTCTATCGCCTTTGGGCTTGGGTTTCTGCGCGAGCGTGGCTATCAGACTCGGCATGAGTGATAGTCTGAAAATCGTCAGCTGGAATATTAACAGCATCCGTGCCCGACTCGACATCGTCGAGCGCTTCCTCACCGAAGAAGCCCCCGATGTCCTGTGCCTGCAGGAAACCAAGGTGCGCAACGAACAATTTCCCGAAGGGATGTTCCGCCGCCTCGGCTACAATCACATGATCTTGCACGGCCAGCCGATGCACCATGGCGTCGCGATCATCAGCCGCGTGCCGCTGCACAAGGACGAGCGGTTTGACTGGCAGAATAATGGCGAAGCCCGCCATGTCGGCGCGGTCCTGCAAAACGGCGTGCGTATCGAAAATGTCTATATTCCCGCGGGCGGCGAAATTCCGGACAGGGATCTCAATCCGAAATTCGGCCAGAAGCTCGATTTCTTCGGGCGGATGACCGATTGGTCGGCCAATCTCAGGGAGCCGACGATCCTGATGGGCGACTTTAACGTCGCGCCACTCGAGTCGGACGTCTGGAGCCACAAGGCCCTGCTCAAGGTCGTCAGCCACACCCAGATCGAAATCGACCATCTCTATGCCATGCGCGATGCCCATGGCTGGGTTGATGTCGGCCGCAAGCTGATCCCCGATCCGGAGCGCCTGTTCACCTGGTGGAGCTATCGCGCCAAGGACTGGCGCGCATCGGACAAGGCCGGCGGCTCGACCATGTCTGGGTCAGCCCGGAACTGGCCGACAAGGCCGTCAGCCATTCGGTTCTGGAAGACGCGCGCAGCTGGGGCAAGCCTTCGGATCACGCGCCGCTGATCACGGAATTCGAATTTTGAACACAGCGCCTCACGACGAGGCCCGGAAGGCAGCGGCCCGCAGAGCGGCACGCGCGATTGACGCGCTGCGCCGCGGCTGGCCGATTGGCGTCGAAGCGGACAGCAAGCGGCTCAACCTGCTGCCGGTAGAGACCGCGAATCTGGACGAGGCTCTGCCCGCGTCGGGCACCATCTCGCTGATCCTTTCCGCCAGCCGGGCAGCGACGCTGAAACTGCTCAACCAGTTTGCCGCGGCCGACCCGAACCTGCCGATCCAGATCAGCCTGCCGGCGCCGGTAACCGCGGCAGAGATTATCGCCATCGTCGATCCGGTGCTCGACATGCAATATCCGATGAAGGGACCGTTCCGCAGCGAGCCGTTGACCAATGCGGCAGCCGCCACCGCGGCGATGGAACTGGCGCGGCAGGGCGGCTTGCTCCCCGCCTTCCTGATCGTCGACGAGGCCGAGGACCAAGTCGAGGCGAAGGATGCGACCGCCTATGCCGACGCATCCGCGCTGATCATCAGCGCCCATGCCAGACTCCCGGTCGCAGCCAATGCGGAAGCGCATATCTACGGCTTCCGCAGCGACGCCGATGCTACCGACCATGTCGCGCTGGTGGTCGGCCAGCGTGACAGCAGCACGCCAGTCGTGCGTCTGCACAGCGAATGTCTTACCGGAGACGTTCTCGGCAGCCTGAAATGCGATTGCGGACCGCAATTGCATGCCGCGCTCGACCAGATGACCGAGGCCAACTGGGGTGTCCTGCTCTATCTGCGGCAGGAAGGCCGCGGGATCGGCCTGATCAACAAGTTGCGCGCCTATGCACTGCAGGATCAGGGCTTTGACACGGTCGATGCGAACCAGCGGCTGGGCTTCGCGATTGATGCAAGGGACTTCTCGATCGCCGCCCGAATGCTGGAACTGCTCAATATCCCGAAGGTCAAATTGCTGACCAACAATCCGGAAAAGGTGGAAGGTCTGGAAGCATGTGGCGTGACCGTGGAAGAGCGGCTGCCGGTCAAGATTGCTGCCAATCCTCACAATGCATTTTATCTCGAAACAAAGCGCGACCGCACCGGGCATAAACTTTAACGCCCGTAGCCTGCCTGTTCCGGCAACAGAAAAGAGTTTCCATGACCCAGCTCAAGCACGACCATCTCATGACCATGACCCTGTCGGTCGATTTTGCCGGCATGAAGGTGATTGGCCGGACACCGGCGGGATTGCGCCGCATCGCGCCCGTGACCGGCGGAGAATTCTCCGGTGAAAGGTTGAACGGCACGGTCCTGCCCGGCGCGGACTGGGTGATCAACCGGCCTGATGGTGTGATGGAGATTGATGTCCGCTTGCCGCTCCAGACAGACGACGGGGCGATGATCTACCTCAACTATCAGGGGCGGTTTCTGGCCGAGCCGGAAACCATGGCGCGCTTTGCCAAAGGCGCGCTGCTGAAGCCGGAGGAATATTCGCTGGCTGTGACGGCAAAGTTCGAGGCCGGCGCGGCGCAATATCTCTGGCTGAACGATGTTGTTGCGGTTGGAACCGGCGAGCAGACGGCGGACGGCCCGGTTTATTCCTTTTTCGAGATCGGTTGAGCGACCACTAGCCGGTAGCCGACGTCCAGGTTCTCCAGCTCCGTCAAATGCCCATAACGTTCTTCCCAGGCAACAGAAGCCAAGTCCTGTTCCAATTTTGTGAGAGCATTCGTAATATTATCAAGCTTCGCAAAGGTTGATATTGCGGCCCGGACCTGCGGGTCGAGATAGGCGTGCGGGCGTTGCCAATAAGCACCCAGAAACCCGTCCGTACAATCGTGCGGTACCGGCACGACTTCGACCTTGCATGGCCCCAATATCCGTTCGAATGCCTCCAGCTTCGGCATGATTGGCTGATCGAGTGCGATAATTTCCGGGATATAATCGGCCAGCCAGAAATAGCGCGATTCCGGATCGAAAGTCAGGATCACGATTGGGCCTTTTGCGACGCGGCGCATCTCGCGGAGGCCCGCCTCGAAATCCGACCAGTGGTGAACCGTCAGCACCGCCATCGCGGCGTCAAACTGGTTGTCGGCAAAGGGGATGGCTTCCGCAGATCCCTGATAGGCTTTTGCCGCATCCGGTGGCCGCTGGCCTATCATCTCGGCGGAGGGTTCGAGCGCGGTCACCGTGCGGTTATCTGGTTCATAAGAACCGGTTCCGGCCCCGACATTCAGGATCGATTGTGCATCGCCCAGCGCATCGTGGATCGCTCTGGCAATTCTGTAGTCCGGTTTGCGTTTGCGAGCATAGCCGAGACCGATTTTGTCATAAATTGCGCTCATCATCATAGCCTGGCAACTCAGGATCAAAAATTGCGACCCCAAAATGGAAAACCGGCGATATCC